>JAPKZC010000198.1 GCA_026394025.1 Candidatus Solibacter sp. | reverse complement strand
TCGGGTCGCGGCGCGCGCGGAGGCGGCGAGCGATCTCGAGGCCGCTGAGACCGGGCAGCATGACGTCTAGAAGCAGCAGATCGAAGGCGCCGGGTTGCGCCATGGCGAATCCGTCGGCGCCGTTGAGCGCAACCGTTACGACATGCCCGTCCTCGGACAGGCCCTGGCGGAGCAGTTCCGCCATCCGGCGCTCATCTTCCACCACCAGAATCCGCATCAGGGCAACCGACTTCCATGGTAAGCCGGGAATCTGAAAATTGGATGTAAGCCAGCCGGCTTACTTGCGCGGCATGGCGTTGCCGGGGGTGACGTCGTCGCCGGTCAGCCGGAGGCCCAGCGGATGGCTTCGACGTACATCTTCTGGACTTGCGGGTCGTCCCAGGTTTCGGGGCGACGGGAAAATCCTTGTCATCGCGGTGAATGTTGGGCTTGGTGTAATCCAGCTTCGTGGAGTCCAAGCCAGCCAGCACGCGGATCTTGGCGCGGGAGAAATCCTTGTGCTGGTAGATTTCGTCCTTAATGGTGAAGCGGGCGGGGAAGGTGGGGTCTTCGATGATGATGGGGGCGTCGAAGGAGTTCCACGGGTGGCCGTCGAAATAGCCACCGATCATTTCCAGGAACTCAAACCAAAAGAAAAAGGCATCGTCGCCGGTGGGGGCGGCGATGAAGCCTCTGCTGGCCTCCTGGATGAAGGACATCAGGTCCTTCTTCTGCTGCGCATTGAGGTTGTCGCCGGTGCGGTAATAGGAGATGGCGTCGAAGTAAATCAGGTTGCGGGTGTTGCGCGCGGGGGCGGGAACGGGCTGTTTGGTAAGGAGCTGCGAATCGGTGCGGATGTACATCTCATAAGCGCCGGACTCGCGGCCCAGGCGCTCCATGGTGGCCAGCGGGTGGGAGATGGAATCGTGCTGGAACGCGGTGAGGGTGTCGCCCCACGCGAGTACGCGCTTGGGGCTCGGGCGCGCGGGCTGTTGCGGTGTTTGCGCGACGAGCGAGTTCAGCAAGAAGGCACTCAGGATGACCAGTGACAGGCCTAGGGTGGGGGTGCGGGACATGAGCTTTACGCTACCGCCATTGCGGGGAGAAGCGCGTCCCATTATGCTGGTAACCGGCTAGCTATGATTTTACGAACTGGAATTCGCATCTTATTGGGAATCGCTGTCGGGGCCCTGCTGCTTTGGACCGCGGCGGCACAACAGGAAAAAACGAACCCCGGGGACTTGGGCTTCACCGACACGCCGATCCTGCCCGGCATGAAATGGCATGTGCACGACCCGGACCGGCCGCACCCGCCGGTGGTGACGCCGGGTGCGACGCCCACGGCACCGCCCTCCGACGCGACGGTGCTGTTCGACGGCAAGGATCTCTCCAAATGGACGCAGATGGGCAAGGGCGCCAATGCGGGTAAGCCGATCCCGCCAACATGGCCGGTGAAGGATGGATACTTCGAGTGCTCCGGCAACGGCGACCTGCTGACGCGCGAGAAGTTCGGCGATGTCCAACTGCACGTGGAGTGGAGCGAGCCGGCGGGCGTGACGGGAACCAGCCAGGCGCGCGGCAATAGCGGCATCCTCATCATGAGCCGCTATGAGATTCAAGTATTGGACGCGTTCAAGAACCCCACCTACGCGGACGGGCAGGCCGGGGCGATCTACGGGCAGTGGCCGCCGCTGGCCAACCCGGCCCGTCCCCCCGGCCAGTGGCAGGCATACGACATCGTGTTCGAAGCGCCGAAATTCGACGGGGAGAAACTCCTCAGGCCGGCCTTCGTCACGGTGTTCATGAACAACGTGCTGATGCACAATCGCAAGGAGATGATGGGCGCCATGGTGTACCGCAGGGTCGCAACTTACAAGGCGCACGGGGAGGAAGAGCCGCTGGCATTGCAGGACCATCACAATCCGGTACGCTACCGGAATATCTGGATACGGCGTCTGCGTCACTACGATGAATCTGAAAAATAGTACGGCAATTCTTCTGCTGCTGGCCGGGCGGGCGCTGGCAGCAGGTGCGACGACCGAGATCAAGGTCGACCAGGTGGGCTATTCGACCGGCGCACCCAAGGTAGCGCTGGTGGCATCGAAAAACGCCGCCAATGAGTTCACGGTACGGCGCGCGAGCGACGGTGGGGTGGCCCTGCGCGGTGCGCTTGCCGCCGCGGTGGACGATCCCGATTCTGGAGATCGCGTGCAGGCGGCGGATTTCAGCAAGCTGACCGCCCCCGGGAAGTACTACGTGGAGATCGCGGACGTGGGCCGCAGTTGGGAGTTCGCCATAGAACCGGACGTATACGGGCGGGCGTGGTATCTGGCGATGCGCTCCTTTTACGGCCAGCGGTGCGGCACGGCGGTGAACTTGGGCAGCGAGTTTCCGGGCTTCAAACATGATGCGTGCCACCTGGAAGGAGCTTGGCACGCTACCAGCGGCAAGAGCGGCGCGCGAGCGTCCAAAGCAGGGTGGCACGATGCGGGCGACTACGGCCGCTACGTGGTGAATTCCGGACTATCGACAGGGACGCTCCTCTGGACGTGGGAGATGTTCGGGCCCCAGGTGCGGGGCGTGAAACTGAATCTGCCGGAGACCGGCAACGGCACGCCGGACATTCTCAATGAGATCCGCTGGAACCTGGAGTGGATGCTCACCATGCAGGATGAGGATGGGGGGGTGTGGCACAAACAGACCAGCGAACGCTTCTCCGGATTCGTCATGCCCGAAATGGACAAGCTGGTAAGCTACGTGGTGGGCAGCGGGACGGAGCCGTACAAGACATCATGCGCCACTGGCGACCTGGCGGCGGTGATGGCGATTGCGGGGCGGGCGTACAAGCCGTTCGACGCGGCGTTCGCGGCCCGGAGCTTGCGCGCCGCGGAGCAGGCGTGGACGTGGCTGGAGAAGTTCCCAAGGGTGGCGTACCGCAATCCGCAGGCGGTGTCGACGGGCGCGTACGGCGACGGCAATTGCGCGGACGAAGCGCTCTGGGCGGCGGCGGAACTGTACCGGACCACGGGCGGCGTCGAGTATCAGAAGTACTTCCTGGCGCACTATGCGGCGTTTGGAGATTCCGTCCGGGCCACGGGGCCGCAATCCTGGCCGAACGTGGCCAACCTCGGGTTGTGGACGTATGTGTTGGGCGGCGGCAAGGACGCCGAAGCTACGGGCGCGATCCGCAAGGCGTCGCTGGCGGCGGCAGACCAGATTGTAGAGCGCAGCAAGGCCAACGGGTATCGCATCAGCATGACCTCGCGGGATTATATCTGGGGCTCGAACGCGGTGGCGGCGAATTATGGCATGCAGTTGCTGGTGGCCAATGCGTTCGAGCGCAAGCCGGCCTATGCGGAGGCTGCCCAGGACAACCTGCACTACCTGCTGGGCCGGAATACGCTCTCGCTCTCCTACGTGACGCAGGTGGGGGCCAATCCATTCCGGCATCCGCATCACCGGCCGAGCGGCGCGGATAGCAACGCCGAGCCGTGGCCGGGCCTGCTCTCGGGAGGACCGAATCGCGGCAAGCAGGACCCGGCGATGAAGCGGCTACCTGCCGACACTCCGCCCGCCAAGTGTTTCCTGGACGACCAGGAGGCTTACTCGGCGAATGAGGTGGCGATCAACTGGAATGCGCCGCTGGTGTTTCTGCTGGCCGGTGTTGGGACCGCCAAGTGAGGCGGCTAGAGCCGGCGCTGCTGCTGGCGGCGACAGTGCTCGCCGCCCAAACCAAATATATGGAATCCAAACTGATCATCGTCGATCCGGGGCATTTTCACGCCACCCTCTTACAGAAAGATATGTATCCGTGGGTCGATCCGCGGGTAACCGTGTACGCGCCGTTGGGACCGGACTTGCTGGATTATCTCAACCGCATCCGGCTGTTCAACACGCGGAGCGACGACCCGACGAAGTGGGCGCTCGACATTCACACGAGCGGCGACCCGATGGCGGAGATGCTGCGCGGGCACGCGGGCAACATCGTGGTGTTCACGGGCAGGAATCGCGGCAAGATCGATCGCATTCTGGCCGCGCTGAAGGCGGGGCTGAACGTACTGGCCGACAAGCCGTGGATTATCGCCTCGGCCGATCTGCCGAAACTGGAAGAGGCGCTGGCATTGGCACGGCAGAAGAACCTGGCGGCCTACGACATCATGACCGAACGCTACGAGGTGACCAGCGAGTTGCAGCGTGAGTTGGTCAACGACCGCGAGGTGTTCGGCACGCTGGAAAAGGGCAGCGCGCGGGAGCCGGCGGTGCGCGCGCGCAGTATCCATCACGTGATGAAGGTGGTGGCCGGAACGCCGCTGCGGCGTCCGCCATGGTTCTTCGATATCGACGAATACGGTGAGGGTCTGGCCGACGTGGGCACGCACGTGGTGGACCTTGTGCAGTGGACGGCGTTTCCCGGCGAAGCGCTGGATAACCGCAAGGACATCGAAGTGCTGGCTGGGCGCCGCTGGCCGCTGAAGATGACCAAGGAGCAGTTCACACGGGTCACCGGCGACGCCGAGTTTCCGCCGGCGTTGGTGCCCCGCGTTCATGGCGGCGTGCTCGACTACTACTGCAATAACTCGGTCGGGTACACGCTGCGCGGAATCCATGTGGAGCTGGAGATTCTGTGGAATTGGGAGGCAGTTGAGGGCGGCGACGTGTACGAGGCGAGTTTTCGCGGCACGAAATCGCGCGTGGAGATCCGGCAGGGCAAGGCGGAGCGCTTCGTCCCCGAAGTGTACGTCACTGGGGCGAGTGCGGGTGTAGTGGCGGCGATGGACAAGCGGGTGGCGGCGCTGCAATCGCGCTGGCCGGGATTGACTGCGGTGCAGAGCGGGACTGATATACGGATCGTGATTCCGGAGAGGTTCCGGGTGGGGCATGAAGCGCATTTCGGGCAGGTCACCAACCGCTTCTTCGAGTACGTGACGGCGCCGAACTCGTTGCCGGCGTGGGAGACTCCTTACATGTTGGCCAAGTACGCGGTATCTACCAAGGGCGTCGAAATCGGGAGGAACCAATGAAGGGACTACTATTGATTTTGGTGTTGGTGTTGGCTCTGGCGCTGACGGCGGTGGGGCAGGAGAGCCGCCGCGAGATCACCAACTCGGCGGCGAATCCGGCAGACGACGCGAAGGGCTTGAGCGACAAAGTGGCGGACGTTTATGCCGTCCAGACCCAGTTCGATCGCGTGCTGGTGCTGCGATTCAAGTTCGACACGGACCTGCTGGCGGGCCTACAAAAGATGGTGAAGCAGGAGAAGATCACGAACGCCATCATTCTGTCAGGCATAGGCAGTGTACGTGGCTACCACGTGCACCAGGTCAGCAATCGAACCTTCCCTTCGAAGAACATGTTCGTGAAGAACCCGACCGAACCGGCCGACATTACCAACGTGAGCGGCTTCATCGCCAACGGCGTGCTTCACCCGCACGTGACCCTGGCCACTCCGGACAAGGCGTTCGGCGGGCATCTTGAGCCTGGGACCAACGTCTTCACGTTCGCCGTCGTCACCATCGGCGTGCTAAAGGACGGCGCGGACCTGAGTCACCTGGATGACAAGAGCTACCGATGAGACGCGCGGCCGTGCTTGGGGTCACCGCGGCGGCCCTGTTGTGGTGCGCGGATAGGAGGAGCGACGTGTGGAAGTTCGACAGCATTACGCAGATCGGCGGGCATGCGGTGACCGCGGAGGGACATCCGCGGGTGATCGCGACGGCGGCCGGTAAGGCGGTGGAGTTCGGTGGCGTGGAGGACGCGCTGTTTCTGAACGTGCATCCGCTGGCGGGCGCGGATACCTTCACCTGGGAAGTGATTTTCCGGCCGGACGTGGGCGGCGCGGCGGAGCAGCGCTTCTTCCACTTCCAGCAGACCGGCGTGGAGACGCGGATGCTCTTTGAGATCCGCGTAATTGACGGCAAGTGGTGCCTGGATAGCTTCGTGGCTTCCGGCACGGAATCGAAAGCGCTGATGGATCGCGAGAAGCTGCACCCGCTGGGGGTGTGGCATCACGCGGCGGCGGTGTATGACGGGAAGCAATACCGCAACTACGTCGACGGTGTGTTGGAAGGCGCGGCGGAACTGCATCTGGCGCCACAAGGCGTGGGGCAGGCTTCGGTGGGCACTCGGATCAACCGCCGCGACTACTTCAAGGGCGCGGTGCTGGCGGCGCGGATGACGAATCGGGCGCTGGCGGTTGGCGAGTTTCTCAAAGTGCCGCGCGAGTTGATGAAGTAGACAGGCCAGGAGGCCTGTCCTACGAGATGAGTGAAACCGCGTATCAAGGGCGCGTGGGAGTCTTCGGCATTGGACTCAACGCTTACTGGGAGCAGTTCCCAGGACTCAAGCAACGGCTGGAAGGGTATCAGCGGTTTGTGGAAACACAGGTTGCGGGCTTCGGCGTGGACGTGGTCTCCGCGGGTCTGGTGGATACGGCTCCGTCGGCGGTGGAGGCGGGGAGCCTCTTCGCGCGCGCGGACCTCGACTTGATTCTGTGTTACATCGGCACCTACGCGACATCGTCGCAGGTGCTGCCGGTGGTGCAGCGCGCGCGTGTGCCGGTGATTGTGCTGAATCT
>JAPKZC010000532.1 GCA_026394025.1 Candidatus Solibacter sp. | reverse complement strand
TCCTGGCGGCAGGCGGACCGTAGTCTTGGCGGTTGGGGGCGCTTCCTACAAGGCCGTCAGGGAGGATCTGGACCTCGGTACCGCGCAAATGTCAGCAACGGGCGCAACGCCAAACTCCCCCTCATCACGATCGATGCGAGCCCCTGCGAACTCATGCCGTATCATATGTCACGCGTCACCCCTCTGCCTTCGCCGGCAATCGACACCAAGGGCCCGCCCCTCCGGAACACCGCGCGTGATTCGGGGTGGCGAGTGGCACATCAATGCCGGGTACCTCCGCGTTTCGGTCCGCGGCAAGGCCCAACCGGATGTTCGCCACGCCAGTCTGGGGTTTCGCTGCGTCCGGGAAGTCATCCCTTGATTCTTTTCCGTCCTACAAGCGCTCCAGCCACGCCTCCAACTCCGGCGCCAGCGGGGACACCACCACAATTTCCTCCCCGGTGCTTGGCTGCTGAAACTCGATACGGTGCGCATGCAGGAAGTAGCGCCCCAGGTCCGGCTGCTCGACCGCTCCGTAGAGCGTGTCCCCCACTACCGGGTGCTTGATGCTCGCCAGATGTACCCGGATCTGGTGCGTGCGGCCCGTCCCGATCCGCACTTCCAGCAGGGTGAAGCCCACAAAGCGCCGTAGCACGCGATACTCGCTCCACGCCGCGCGGCCCTCAGCCAGGCGCGCCGTCATGCGCGTGCGGTGCACCGGATCGCGCGCGATCGGGCGCTCAATCCGCCCGCTCTCGGTTTTTACTTCGCCCTGCACCAGCGCAAGGTAGACCTTTCTTACCTGCCGGCCGGAGAACTGTTCGGCCAGCGCCCGATGCGCCGCATCGTTCTTGGCCACCAGCAGGACGCCGCTGGTATAGCGATCCAACCGGTGCACGATTCCCGGCCGCATCGCGCCGCCCACTCCCGAAAGCTCGCCGAAACGGTGCAGCAGGGCATTCACCAGCGTCCCGGAATGCACCCCCGCACCCGCATGCACCACCATGCCGGCGGGTTTATCGATAGCCACCAGGTCCGTGTCTTCGTAAAGCGTGGTCAGTGGAATCGCTTCCGCCGTCGCCTGTAGCGGGGCCGGTTCGGCGGGTTCCACTTCGATGGTCTAGCCGCCGCGCAACTTGTAAGACGGGCGCGATTCGGCGCCGTTCACCCGAACGTGGCCGCGCTTGATCCAATCCTGAATCCGCGAACGGCTGGTATCGGGCAGGCGTGCGTTCAGCCAGTTGTCGAGGCGTTGGCCCGCGTCCGGGGTTTCTACCTGGAACAGCACGTTATTGCGCGGGGCCGGCAGTCTTCTCCGCTTCCCGCATGACTCCGGCCGTGAACGTGGCGCCAGTGGCGTCGGTCGCCAACTCGCGCCGGTCGAAAAATTGTAGCCGGCACCAGCGGCAATGAAACAGGCGGCCTCGGCCGGCCAGGCGTTCCAGCAAATTCAGGAACCCGCCGTGCCTCCGGTCGATTCCGTCGGGCTGCTTGAGGCGTACTACCCGGTGCGTGCCGCACACCGGGCAGCGGCACGATGGACCCAGGTGGTACCGGAAGCGGCGCGGCGCATACTCCTGGCGCTCGCACTTACGGCACTCATAGATCGCCATATAGCTGAAACGCTCGAAGAATGTCCGGTGGATCCGGCGGAGCTTTCCGCCGCACTGCCCGCATTTCATCCCACGTCTGTTATAACCCGATTTGCGGAAGCGGCACAAGCCGCGCGACAATAAGGAAGCCACCTAGCCCTCTCATAACCTTCGATATGCTGGACCGCATCACCGTGCATGGCGCGCGCCAGCACAATCTCAAGAACATCGATGTAGAAATCCCCAGGAACACCCTCACGGTCATCACCGGACTCAGCGGTTCGGGCAAATCCTC
>JAPKZC010000401.1 GCA_026394025.1 Candidatus Solibacter sp. | reverse complement strand
GACAAGCTCAAGTTCAACCCTGCGCTTATCCGTCGCTGCATGTACCGACCGTATACGATGCAGTACCTCTACTTCGACCCGCTCCTCGTGCACCGTCGGTACCGACAGCACGAGCTGTTCCCGACGCCGGCATCCGAGCAGGAGAACCGGGCGATCGCGCTCACGAACCAGGGTTCCGAGAAGCCGTTCTTCCCGATTATCGTCTCATCGCTTTGCGACCTGCACCTCGTTGGCGCGGGCGCTGGCTCGCAATGCTTCCCCTACTACGCGTACACAGTGGATGGGCTGAAGAGGCGCGAGGCGATCACGGACGATGCCCTCGCATCTTTCCGCAAGCACTATGGTGATAAAAAGATCACGAAGTGGGATATCTTCCACTACATTTATGCCGTCCTCCATCACCCGCTGTACCAGTCATCGTTTGCCGAGGCGCTCAAGCGGGACCTTCCACGGATACCGTTCGCGCCGGACTTCAAAGCGTTCGCCAAAGCCGGAGCGGCCCTTGCAGAATTGCATATCGGGTATGAAGACTTGGAGCCATGGCCGCTCGAATGGGTGCAGAACAAGTCCGAGCGGCTCAGCTACTGTGTCGGTGAGAAGATGCGCTTGAGCAAGACCAAGCAGGATCTCTGGGTGAACTCTTCACTGACTCTCGCGGGGATTCCTCCTGAAGCGTTGCAGTATCGCATGGGGAATCGTTCGCCGCTGGAGTGGCTGATCGATCAGTATCACGTCACCGAGGATACGCGCAGCAGTATTAAGTTCGATCCGAACCGCAAGGATGACAAGGAGTACGTGATCGGGCTTGTCGGCAAGATCATTCGCCTCAGCGTAGAATCCTACAAGATGCTCGCTGGACTGCCATCATTTTCTTGATAGGCAGCGTGGGACAGGTCACGCGAAACGCGCATTAGGTACCGAGAAACGCGCTTCCGTCCGGGGATCCGCCTTCCAGATGAGCGTATTCGTCGGCATCGAAGTGCCCCTCTCCGCCAGCCGCTCAGCAATCGGCGATCAGAAAAATCTCCCCCTGTTCTCCGTTAAGTGAACAGCATTGGGGTTAATCCGCTCCTGCCGCGACCCGGGGAGGCGCTCGGCTTTGTGCTCAGGCGTCGGCGTAGCAACTCGCGCACACGCGTGCCGATAACTTCCATGACTACCGAACCAGGCTCTGGCCGATTGAGCCAATGAAGGGGAGGCCCTAATGCCACCAATCGCTCCGCTATCCGGCAACGCTCTTGCCGGACCCATAGGGGGTGTGATCTCCGAGATTCTAGGCGACATTGGAGCGAACGCCTCGCGCCGGGCCGCGGTTCAGCCAGGCGGGGTCTCCGGCGGAACCGCGGGGCGCACGGAGAATCCGCTGGGCGGGCTCCATGCCGCCTTCTCCGGGCTGTTCGATTCGTCCACCCAACCGTCGAGCATCGCGCAGGCACCGTCGCTCTTCTCGGGGAGCACTGCGTCTCCACAAGAAGCGCTGGGCAGCCTCCAGCAGATGCTCGCAGACATTTCCCAGAAACTGTCCGCGATCCTGAACGCGTCATCGGCGCCAGGTCAGGCCCCGTCTCCGGCAAGCGCGGCTCCGGTGAGCACTGCTGCGGCAAGCGCGGCACCGGCAAGCGCCGCACCGGCAAGCGCGGCAAGTCCCTTCCCGGATCTCGGCCCCGAACCTTTCATGAGTGCCCCGACGGGCACCGGTCCTTCGGGTTCGTACGGGTTCAATCCAGTCTACTTTCCGACTCAGGCGACGGCCCAGAAGATTGCGCAAATGTTGGGCGGTACGGTGGTCGCCCAGGATGCCCTCTTGAACGCACCCGGCTCACCGTTCAAGCAGAACCAGCCGAACTTCATGGTCCAACTGCCAAACGGCAATGTTATCAACCCGGGTTACATCGCACAGGCGATCGCGGTGGGGCAGCCGCGAAACATGATCGACGCACTGATCTACTCCACGGTGAATGACACCGGCTACGTGGTCGGTCAGGCACCGCAGTGGACTCCCACAACCTATACGACACAGAACACCACCGCGCCGCCGGCCCCGAGCGCCACGGCGCCGAGCCAGACGGCGCCCGCATCGAACTGGTCCAACATCAACCAAATGGTGAGTGACGCACGGCAAAGCCTCCGCGCCGACGGCGGACAGCCTGACGCCGCGGCTCTGGCGGCCAAGAAGAAGATGGAACTGGTGATGGACATGCTCCAACTGCTTGCCAGGCTGCTCTCGATTCAGAAGACACTCCAACCTTCCGCTCAGAATATTCAGTCCGCTTAGTTTGGTGAGGGGGAAAAACACATGAAAAACAATTTCACTGTTCCCTCGGGGACTTTCGAGAAAATCGTGAAGGATGAAGCCGGAATCAACGAGTACATCGGCCTCGAACCGCCGGAACTGCGCGCCATGGCGGCGCTCGCCGGCAGCCTCTACGAGCAGGGAAGAGTGTCAGAAGCCCGGACCATCCTGGAGGGCCTGACGGCGCTCGACCCGAGACTCTATCTTGGCTACGCGGGCCTTGGGGCGATCCAGTTGATCGAAGAACAGTTGGAGCCTGCGCTGACCAACCTCAGCCGGGCGGCCGGACTGAATCCGGACGACCCTTCGGTTCAGGCCAATCTGGGCGAGGTACTGCTGCGGCAGGCTAAGTTTATCGAAGCCAGCCGCTGCTTCGAGCGGGCACTGGCTCTTGACCCCAAACAGGAGGATGCCGGAGCCAATAGGGCGCGTGCAATCATCGCGGGGCTCAAACTGGTTGCCGGCGAGCCGCGGAGCTGAGTTTGTGAAGGCCCGGCAAGCACCCAAGCCGTCCGGGCCGGCGGCAATGCCGCCCCTAACATGCCAACATTGATGAGACAGTTCTCCCGGTCGTAATTACTGAGCGGGGCCAGAACGAGGTTTCAATCTGAAATCAAGATCTGCCAGGGTCATCCTTCCGTGGACGTAAAGACCGGTTAGTGAGATTAGCGAACAGACACTTACTCTACAACCGATAGGAGCACGTCGAGAACGATCATGCGAGCCCGCACCTGCCGCTTCAACACTGCCTTGCACGGCCTGCCAGTTTAGAAGACGGCGAACGGCGCGGCGGCCCTGTTCGGCAGGGCGTTTTTGCGGAGTTTCCGCCTCGTACAAGATCCCAATTATCCAGCGCGACCACTACAGATTAGGCGACGATCAGCCGATACGTGGGTAAGGATGGATTGTCCGTCCGGAGCAGCGGAAAATGAACTGGTCTCGACTCTCGTCCACGATCGCCCTGATGTCCTGCGTCTTAACCGGCTCGATGGCTGCCCGGAACCGATGGGCCGCTTACTACTCCAACCAAGCCCGGCCGGATGAGTTCCGCGGGTACGGGCTCGTCATTTTCGACGCCGACGGTCATCCGGCGCTGCAACCGCTGGCGGCAGAGGGCACGACCGTGCTCGGCTACCTCAGCCTGGGCGAGATCGAGCGGCATCGCACCTGGTTTGCCGAGGTCCAGCAGATGGGCATCCTACTCGGAGAGAACCGGAACTGGCCCGGCAGCTACTACGTCGATCTGCGGGACCCCAGATGGCAACGCGTCGTCATCGGCAGACTGGTGCCGGCACTGCTGACACAAGGATTTCGCGGCGTGTTTCTGGACACCTTGGACGACCCCGTCGAGCTGGAACGGCTGGACCCCGAACGGTGCCGGGGGATGACAGCCGCGGCGATCGCGCTGGTGAAGGAGTTGCGCCGGGCGTTCCCCTCCATCACCATCATGATGAATCGCGGGTACGCGCTGCTGCCGGAGGTTGGGGGGCACATCGATATCGCACTCGGAGAATCCGTTTATGGAACCTATGATTTCGAACGCAAGCTCTACCGCGCGGTCCCGGCGGCGGAGTACCGGGAACAGGTTCAATTACTGAAACAAGCCCGTAAGCGGAATCCGGCCCTGCGCATCTGTTCACTGGATTATTGGGACCCGGCGGACCGCGAAGGGATCCGGCGGATCTACCGCGAGGAGCGCGCCAACGGCTTCGACCCTTATGTAGCCACAGTCGGTCTGGATCAGCTTATGAAGGAGCCGCGGTGACCCGGGCAGTTCTGTTTGCGTTGCTGGCCGGAACCTTCCGCAGCAGAGTCCCGGCGGCGGTAATTCACCCCGTGCCTCGCACGATCCTGGCTTTGTATGACAGCCGCTACCACAAAGACGCCCGCGACACGCGCATTCACCGCCTGCTGGAGATGCCGCTCAATCACCTCGGCCTCGTAGTCCGCTATCAGGATCTCAACAGCGGCCTGCCTCCCGTCGGCACGCTGGCGGAAATACGCGGGATTCTGACCTGGTTCCAGTCCGACTCGATGGAGCGGCCCGAAGATTTCCTGAGGTGGGCCGGAAACGCAATCGACGCTGGTAAGCGTGTGGTGATCCTCGGGGACTTGAGTGTCGGGAAGAACTTGCAGGGCCACGTGACGGAAATCCCCGAAGTAAACCGGTTTCTGGCGAAACTCGGCCTCCGGACGGAGAACTGGACTCCGGTTACCTACGATCAGCGGGTCGTGTACAAGGACCCCGCGTTGATGGATTTTGAACGGCCGCTACCGGCGGTCCTGCCGCCGTTTGACAGCATGCGGCCAATCGACCCGCGGGTGCGTTCGCATCTGATCGTCCGGTGCAGGAGCGGCACAACCACCGACAGCCACCTGGTGGTGACCGGGCCGCACGGCGGGTGGGTCGCCGACGGGTACACGCATTTTGCCAGTTACCGGCAGGATCAGTTTCAGTGGTATATCAACCCGTTCGAATTCCTGCGCCTGGCCTTTGGTACGGACGAGGTTCCAAAGGCCGATACGACTACGCTCAGCGGCCGCCGCATATACTACAGCCACATCGATGGGGACGGCTGGCGGAACGTGACCGAGGTGGCGGCTCACCGGCGTGTGAAAAGCTCCGCCGCCGAGGTGATCCTGCGGGAGGTGATCGAACCTTTCTCCGACCTTCCGGTCACGGTCGGGCCGATCGTGGGCGACCTCGATCCGGCGTGGTTCGGCACCCGCGAGTCCGTGGACGTGGCGCGCCGCATCCTCTCGCTACCGTGGGTTGAGGCAGGCAGCCACAGCTACAGCCATCCGCTCGACTGGGAATCCCTCTGCCAAGCTTCCCAGGGGGCGGGCACCACCCTCAAGCACGGGACGTGGCTCGACCGCGCAAGGGAATGGTTCGATCCGGCACAGTGGACGACGCTGAACCGCGTCATGGAGCGCTATTCGCGCCCGGAGGCCGCGGAGGGCAAGACGACGCTGCGGCGGGGACACTCCAGGCTGAGAAGCTATGACCTTTATCCATTCGACCTCAACCAGGAGATCGCCGGATCGATCGACTTCCTCAACGCTCTCCTGCCGGGGGGAAAGCGGGTGGAACTCCTGCAATGGTCCGGCACGACGATGGTGCCCGAAGTGGTTCTGCAGGCCGCCCACCGGGCACGGGTCCGGAATATCAACGGCGGCGACAGCCGGTTCGACGCCGAGCCGAATTCGATTCGTACGCGTGGGTGGCTCCGCTGGGCCGCCAGGTTGGCGGGTTTCGGCAGGTCTACAGCTCCGACAGCAATGAGAATACCTATACCAACCGGTGGAACGAGCGTTACTTCGGATTTCGCTATCTCCCGGCGACGCTGCTCCACACGGAGTCGCCCATCCGGGTCAAGCCGTTCAACCTGTACTTTCACATGTACTCGGGTGAGAAGGAGCCCAGCCTGCGCGCGGTACTTGAGAACCTGCGGTACGCGCGTTCCCAAGAACTGGCACCGATCACGGCCAGCCGGTACGCCGCCATGGTTGATGGTTTTCATACCGCCGCCATAGTCGAGATTGCGCCGCGCCGCTGGCGTATCGACGATCGGGACGGGCTCGACACCGTTCGCTTCGACCACGCCGATGGCGACGCGGTCGATTTTGCGGTATCGGCGGGAGTCATCGGGCAGCGTCATTTCCAGGGCAGCCTGTACGTAGCTCTCGACGCCGCCGAGCGGGCGCCGATTGTGGCGCTGGCCACCGCGAAGCGGGCGCCGGCCGCCGAGCGGCCATACCTGATCGAGAGCCGTTGGCAGATCTCCGGGCTCCGCGCGCGGGCTGCACGGTTCGAGTTCGAAGCCCGCGGATTCTGCCCGGGCGAGATGGAGTGGCGGGTGGCTCCCAACGCGGTCTACGAAGTTTTCGTGGCCGGCGGCGCCGCGCCGGGCGAATCCCTCAAGGCCGCCGCGACGCCGAAAGGCGTGCTGCGATTCACCATCGGGCGCTCTGCCATCGAGCCGGTTTCGGTCCAGGTCATCCCTGCCGGAGAGGCGAGATGAAGGCGTTTCACTACCTGTTTCTGTCGGCGATCATGGCGGCCGGGCTGGCGGGCAGTTTCCTGCTCATACCCCGGGAGTCCGAGCTGAGTTTGATGTACTTCCGCGGCCATCATTTTGAAGATGCCAGGCGGCTCTACGAGAAACGCCTGGCTGCGGGAGACCGGTCGGTGGATGTCAGTGTGCCGCTTGCGGAACTCTACGTTCAGTCCGGCGAAGTGGGACGCGCGGTGAATCTGCTGCGGCAATCGAGCACGCCGGCCGGCGGACGCCTGGAGCTGTTCCACTGTTCCAGCGGGTGGCGGCGTTTCAAAAGTACGGACAACAGATGCAGGAATATCTGCAAACGCTCGAAGCCATCGACAGGATCCAGAGTTCCGAAGAAGGCCTGCGCGAACTGGCCAACCAGTATCGCTATGCCAATCAGCCGGCCAAGCTGATTCCGGCGCTCGAGACGCTGATCGCCCGGCATTCCGGCGAGCCCGCCGAGTACCTGGAACTCGCCAACCTGCTGGCGGTGGGCGGCCGCCCTGCCGACGCGGCTGGTGCGCTGGATCGATTCGAAACCCGCCATCCGCGGGACGTCACGTCAGGCACGGTGGAGTTCCTCATCTCGCTGCTGCTTGACTCGGCACAACCCACGCGGGCGTTCGAGCGCGCCGGGCGCTGGCTCGATCGCCATCGCGATTCGGGCGGGGCGGCACGGTTCACGAGGCTAATGCGAACCAAGGGCCAGCCCGGCCTCGCCGCGCGGCTGCTGGCGCCGTTCGAATCGGCCATCGACAGCGACCCGGTTTTGTTGTCGGAGTGGCTTCAACTGCAGGTTGGCGGCGGTCGAGCCGGGGCAGCCTTTGAGCGCTTGGACCGGCTGCGCCGGCGAAACCTCCTCCCCGACGATCTGACAGAGCCGTTTCTCGACCTCGCGCTCGCCAGGGGCGAGGTCGCGCTCGCCCTCGAAGTAGCCGAACACCGAGGGTTCCACCGCGTGAACGACGTACTTCTCGGAATGCTGGCGGAACAGGCGATGGCCACGGGACGCCCGGCCTTCACCTATCGTCTAGCCGCCGCACTGGGGGACGGGTTCCTTCAGAAGCGACCGCTGCTGGCAGCGCGGCTGGCGTATGCGAGAGGCGATCGCCCGGAAGCCGCCCGGCGCCTCGATACCGCGGAGGCGGATCCGAAACTGTCGGGCACCGACCGCCTGACCGCCGCCAGCCTTGACGTGGCCCTGGGCCGGCAGTCGGAAGCCGCGGCGCAACTGGCCCGGATACGGATCGAAGATGCGCCGGAAGACCTTCTGCTCGAGACCGCCCGCCTCTATGTCTCGGCCGGCAAATCCCAAGATGGGGCCGACCGGTTCCACCGGCTCCGCGCCCGCAGATCCACAGCCGCGATTGATCGGGGATGGGCGCTGGCCGCCGCAGCCGGCCGCGGACCCGAGGTCGCGCGCTGGATACAGACCGCGCCCGCCCGGTCGATCCCCGAGCCTTTGCTCCGCGACCTGTATTTCCTGGCGCAGGACAACAAACAGGCAAGCCTTGCTCAAGCCGCATCGCAGCGCATCTTCCAGGAAGATGAGGGCGATTCGAATCGCCTGATGCTGGCAAACGCGCTGACGGCTGCCGGCCAGCCGCTGGACGCCTTGCCGCACGTGCGCGTGTTGCTGACCCGCGGCCGCGAACCGGGACTGGAAGAGGCCTACACCGCGGCGCTCCTGGGCGCCATTCGCGGTAGTCCCCGCGGCGGCGCGGAGGAGTTCCAGAAAGAACTGCGCAGTTTCTGGACGTCCAAACTCAGCCGGCCCGGGCAAGACGAGCGGCAACAGCTGGATGTCGTCTACGGCCTCCTGGAATTGGGCGCGTGGGACGCTGCGCTGCCACATCTGGAACTCCTCGCAAGGCGGCGCGCCGAACTTGTCCCGTTGTACATCGAGACGGCAGTGAAGGCCGGCCACGCGAAGGATGCGGTCGTCTTCCTGCAGTCGGATCTCGCGCGAAGCGATCTCTCGCGCGAGACGCGTGAAGCCCGAGTCTACGCGTTGATCGAACATGGGGGACTGGCGGAAGCCCTGCCGTATATCCGGCAGCTTGGCGTGACGCTTCCCAACTGGATCGCCGCCTACGAAGACGCACTGAACAAGTTGGGCCGCACCAGCGAACTGGTGGATTTTTGGCGGCATCGGCTGGCAGGGGGCGCGCTCCCGGCGGAAGAGAAGCGTGCCATCGGATTCAAGCTCATCGATGCCGGCAGGCAGGATTTGGCCCGGCTGGTTTTCGCGGACCTCGCAGGCACTGCCCCTCCGGACCATGCGGACGTGGCTGAGCTGATCTTCCTTTGGGGGCCGAAACGCTCCACGCCGCGTCGCCGCCATCGCTCCGGCCAGCCTGCCTCTTCCCGGGCAAGGCGGCGCGCTGTTGGAGGTCTACCTTCGGGCGCTGGCCCAATTGCATGAGACCGAGGCCCTGGCCGGCGCCGTCGCACGAGAGGTTGCGGCAACCGGCGACCGGGAGCGCGTCCGCAGACTGGCGGGCCTGGCGCGGGATGCCGGGGGGATTGCGTCGGAACCGGCCTATGCCCGATTGCTGGATCTCAATCCCGGGGATCGGGAGGCGCTGCACTGGCTTGGAGTATTCGCGTACAGCCAGGCGCGCTACTCAGTCGCCGAGCGCCACTTCAGCGCTCTGCTCGACACCTCCGAAGGCGCCTACGACGACAACTTCCTCAACGCCGAAATCGGGTGGCGCAAAGGGAGCCGCTCACAAGCCAGAGCCTACTACGGCCGCGCACTGCGGCTGATTGAGGAAATGCCATCCCCTCCCGCCGAGGCTCGTACCGCTCATGCCCAGGCGCTATTCCGTTGTGGTTATCTGGAACGTGCGCTCCGCGAGTATCGCGCGCTGGTCGCCTCCGCGCCGCGCAACGGCGAATTGCGCGCCGATTTCGGCGCCATGCTCCTCGAAGCCGGGCTGTATGACGAAGCCGGCGACGTCCTGTCCAGCGGCATCGATTCGGGGGGCACCCGAGTGGGGCTGCTGCGCGTCCAATTGTACTCTGCGACCGCGCGCCGTTCCGACGCGCTGGCGCTGATTCACGATCTGACCGAGGCCAACCCGGACATGGCCAGCGTGATGGCCTCGCTGGGCCTGGTGGAGCAAAGCGTGGGCCGGACCCGTCGCGCCCAGCACCTCTTCGATCGCGTAGCCCAGATGAATCCGGACAACGAAGATCTGCGGGAGTTAAGGGCCGCCTTCGAGCAGGAACGGAATGGACCGTTACGCCTCGAGGGCGAAAGCCGCCGGATCCAGGGCACGCAAAGCGAGGATCTCATCCGTATCCTGGGTGAGCGCCTGCTCTCCGCGGCTGTCCGCTTCCAATTCGCAATCGAGCAGGATCGCACGTCGATCCGTGGGCTCCGATATGCCGATGGCCAAATTGGCTCGTTCGAGGGCTTTCGCCGCCGCGGCGAGGCCGCTCTCGAGTGGGAGTCGGATGGCGGCACGCGTGTGAAGGGCTCCCTGTTTGGGGGAGCTTCAGGCGCCGGCGGAGGCCTGGCCATCACCCGGCCGGATCCGAAGGGCCGCTCCACCATCCAACTGGACCTCCAGCGGCCCAACTGGGACATGGCCGAGTCGCTGGCGCAGGAAGGTGTGCGCGACCGCGTCGAGGTGCGCCGCGAGACCACACTCGGCACGCGAGTTTGGCTGCGTGCGGGAGCGGCGGCGAACCGCTACAGCCTGCCTGGCGCACCCGGCGCCGCCGCGAGCGTCGCCGCCGGCGGAGAGGTAAACATCGGACTGCTGCGAAGGCCGCGCATTTCACTCGACTACGCTTTCGATGGAGAATACCGCCTTCCGGCGAAAACCGCCAACTCCGGTTTCGAGCCGCTACCCCTGGTCAGCCGCGAAGTGCATGCCGCCAGTGTTCGCGTCGAAAAGCAGGTGGCCCGCGGTCTGCGTGTGGAAGGGTCGGGCGGCATGGCCGTCGACCGGCTGGGCGGC
>JAPKZC010000271.1 GCA_026394025.1 Candidatus Solibacter sp. | reverse complement strand
GCGCCAGGGGGATCCACTCATCGGCCATCACCGCGGTGCGCGATTCGGCAGCCTCCGCCTGGATCAGTCGGAAGTTCCGGCGGGCGGCCATGACGTTGGCTGGCGTGCCCCAACCGTCGAGCAATGGAGCGCCGATGCTGAGTACGGTTTTGGCGGCTGACAGGTCGTACGCCACGGGCTCGGGTTCCGGCGCGAGGTAGAGGCCCTTCAGCGATGCCATGGCGCGGCGGTAGGTCCAAGACACAGTGCGTCCAGGGTTGAGATCGAGGACGGCGATGCCCTCGGCGACGCGTTTGGAAACAGCGGCAGTAGCTTCCTCGATGGGTCCCTGCTTGAGGCGTGCCGGGTGGTAGGGCAGGTGATGGGCGGTCAGGCCGAAGGGGCACAATCCGCCGCGGACTCCGGCCAGGGACACCGGTTGATCGCCGACGCAACGGGCACGCACGGCGCAACCGGCGGGGCAGAGAGCGCAATTGGTGAACCTGGCGCGGATCTCACCGCGCGCGGGCCGTGGAATGCCGGGCCAGTTTTCACTCCACAGTGCGGTATCCGTGAGCAGACGCCACGGGGCCGGCGTGAAGAAAGCGCCTGCCACGGCGCCGCCGGCGAATTTGAAGATGTCTCGGCGTGATTTATTCATTTGTGGCAGTCCAGGCAACTATGTTCCAGGTGCGATTGGCGGTGGCAGGCGACGCAGGCGTCCATGGTCATGGCAGGCCGGGTGGCCGTTCCCCAGATATCGCGGGAATAGCCGCTAACGCGATCCTGCTGGTGGGGGCGCAGGGTGTTGGTGGAACCGTGATCGCCGTGGCACTTTTCGCATTTCAGGTTGCCGCATTTGACGTGGGTGATGTGGGAGAAGTAGACGTTCTCGGGTTGGCGCGCGTAGACCAGCCACTCGGGCTCGCGCTGCGGGGTCACGTAGCGATCGACGAAGTTCTTTTCGGCAACGGTGGTCCCCATGAGCGCGGCGTGACAGCCGGAGCATTTATCCAGCTTGGGAATGCCGGAGAAGGCGCCGTCGGGGAGAAACGCGTGGCAGTCGTCGCACTTGGATCCGGCCTTGTCGGCGTGGACCTGATGGCTGAAATCGACCGGCTGCTGGCGCGTCTGGTGGATGACGCGCGGAAAGCCGGCCCAACCCGCACCCAGGGCGGCCAGCACTCCGGCTGTGAATACGGTGGTTCCGCGAAGTTTCACGGTTTGACTCTTTCTGTTTGCGAAGTTCGACTCGCATAGGGCGAGAAAAATGTGTGGAACAGGGCCAGCGTCTGGTCGCGATCGAGGTGGCGCGAAAGGCCTGGGGCGAATAGCCCGCCATCGGCAGCGAGCGGCCCGTGGGGGCCCGGCTGCTGCTGGAGAAACTCGTTGATGCGGTGCTGCTCCTGCTCCATCCATTGGCGCGCGTCGGCGCCTTGGAGTAGGTTTTCGAGAGTTTCCGGCGCGGGCACACCTTCGAAGAGCCATCCGCCGGTGTAGGGTTCGGTGGTGAGGCGCGAGGGGTCGGCGCGCAGGTAGAGGTTGCAGTTGGTCAGCAGGAACGGGTTGGGGAACACGATTTCGTGGTCCACGCCGTTGACCGTGACCACGGCGGTGGCGCGGTGTTGGCCGCGCTGCCAGACGTAACTGATGCGTTCGGCCTGGCCCAGGGCACGGCTGAGAAAGGCGTCGATGCCGGCGTGACAGACACCGTCCTCACCGATATCGAGCCACATGTGGTTGGCGGAGTAGCTGAGCCACTCGGGCAACGGAATTCCATCCACATCGTCCGTGGGCACGCCGGGGTGGGCCATGGAGAGGTAGAGTTCGCAGTAGCGGAAGCGATCGCAGCCGCAGCGGGAGAGTTGGCTCTCGCTATAGGGGATCATCTTGGCGATAGGCGCGGCGCCGCAGTACTGCATCAGCGACTCGCCCAGGTAGGGGCAATGGCCGGAACCGGTTGGCGCGGCGGACTGCGTGCGGTAGACCGGGCAGGTGAAATATTCCTGGGAGGAACATTTATCGTCCGCCCGGCCGGCCACCGCGATGGGAATGAGTTTCCGGACCGAGGACGTCTGGCAATACTTGACCTGAGCTTCTTTGAGAAACGGGCAGGTCATGGCGGTTACTTCTCTTCCTTCTTGCGGAGTTCTTCGCCGCCATCGGCCATGGTGACGCCGAGTTCGGGGAGGTGGAATGTATGGCCGTCCTGGAACGAGGCAACGAGATCAGAGACCTCACAGTCGAGTTTGGACATAGCAGTCGCTTTCTTGCGGTTGGCGGCAATTTCCTGAAACACGCCGATAGCAACGGCGCCGCAGCAGATCAGGACTACCACGCCTAAGGCGGCGTTGGTAATGGTCAGCCAGAGTGTAGATGGATCGCTCATCAGAGGGACTTCTCCTTCGGAAGGGAGTAATGCACGGTTGGGGCCATTTTGAGAATAAAGGAGTTAATTATCTGAATTCCGAAAACATGCCGGAAAAGCAGATGGAGTTGTCTGGATTTCCTACGCGAAGGGTGCGGGCAAGCGGTGACGGGTCAGCGGGGAACGGGTTCGTCCTGGATGGATGTAAGTGGTTAAGTGTGCTTGTTTTAGGGCTGGAAATGGGTTCGTTTGGTGAAACGCCGGACGACGGCGAGCTTGGCGGCGTTTTGGGTGGCGGCATGGAGTCAGCTTCCGTCTTGAGCTATAGCACGGGGAGGGGGTGGAGTCTGAAATAGAAGGAGGTCAAGTGGTTGAGGGAAAAGGAATTATTTTGCCGGATCATCGGTGATGGACTTGCAGAACTCGCCGGAACTAGCCTTGACATGAGGCTGCGGGTGTGAAAGGGGCCGCTTTTGTTGGCGAACCAGACGTTTTCCCCGTTTCAGATCCAATTAGGCGCAAGGAGCCCCACTGGCGGGCAAGAG
>JAPKZC010000994.1 GCA_026394025.1 Candidatus Solibacter sp. | reverse complement strand
GCAATTCGGAATCTTGAGTCCGCAGTGGCGATGACACAGGGATCGAGGATGTGCTGGGTCCGCCCCCCGGTCTCGTCGTCAGCGGTGAGGATATAAGGTTGAAACCCCTCTGCGCGGAAGGATCGCCAGCCATGAAACCTGCAGCCGCGGCCGCGCCCCCTGGACCGAGAAGTTACGGTCTTCATCGATCAGCCGTTTGCTGCCGGCTGGTTCTTCCCTTATGGCCCGGAAACTGGATCTATCGAAGCTGCAATAGTTACTCTTCGCATGCCCAAAGGCGCCTGGATCGTCGTGCCGCGAACACTACCTCCGCGGCTGAAGGAAATGTGTTTCCCGACCAAACCCTCAGGAGACGCCTGAAAACCGGCCAATGAGGGACACTTCAAAGGGTCTTCCGCACTTTTGGTGGAAAGGCGTAGAGCCTCCAGGCTCAGGGGCATATGGCTCCGGAGCCCAAGTTGTTAAAAAGATGGAGCGGGAGACCGGGATCGAACCGGCGACCAACAGCTTGGAAGGCTGAGACTCTACCACTGAGTTACTCCCGCTTGGCCTTCCCCATTCTACCAACGCTTGCCGCCGCGCGCGCAATCCCCTTACAGTATGGTTTGCACGAAATGAGCATCGCCGCTAGCGTTTTGGACGCCGTGCGCGCCGAAGCCGCGCTGCACGGGGGGGGCCGCGTCACGCGTGCCGGGCTGCGCATCGGCGAACTTTCCGGCGTCGAGGTGGAGAGCCTGCGCTTCTGCCTGGAAGTGCTGGTGGCCGATACCGATCTGGCCGCGCTCGGCTTCGAAATCGGAATTGTCCCGTGGACGCGCCGCTGCCGAGCGTGCGCTACGGTGTACCGTGTAATGGACGCACAGCCTGCGTGCACCGCCTGCGGATCTGGCGACACCGAGGCCGCGGGAGGTGATCAAATGGAATTGTCCTTCCTGGAGTTGGAAGAGGAGCCCTGATGCGCGTGCCGCTGGAACGAAAGGTTCTGAACGAAAATGACCGGATCGCCGCCACGCTGCGCGAGCGCTTTCAGCGCAACGGCACTTTCTGCCTCAACCTGATCAGTTCTCCGGGGTCCGGTAAGACCGCGCTGCTGGAGCGCACCCTGGCCGGGTTCGACGCCGCGCGCCGCGTGGCCGTGCTAACCGGCGATATACAGACCGACAACGACGCGCGCCGCCTGGCCCGCTACGGTTTCCCGGTGCGGCAGATCACCACCGGCGGCGCCTGCCACCTGGACGCCCGCATGGTGGAGCGCCACCTGACGGATTGGCCGGTGGACGAGCTGGAGATCCTTTTCCTGGAAAACGTGGGCAACCTGGTGTGTCCCACCAGCTACGATCTGGGAGAGGAGGCGCGCGCGGTGTTGCTCAGTGTCACCGAAGGGGAGGACAAGCCGCTCAAATATCCCGCCACGTTTCACCACGCCGACCTGATGGTGCTCAACAAGATCGACCTGCTGCCCTACGTGCCGTTTTCCATGGAGCTGGCGCGCGAGAATGCGCGGCGGGTGCAGCCGGAGATCGAAATTCTGGAAGTCTCCTGCACTTCGGGCGAAGGGCTGGAACGGTGGAACGACTGGATTGAACGCCACTTATGACCGATTATCCCGTGATCAACGGCCTGATTTTCTGCGGCCTCGGCATCATTGTCTTCATCATCGCCTTCTCGCTGGTGCTCAAACTGGCGCCGCTGGACCTATGGAAGCAGATCGGCGAAGAGCGCAATATCGCGGCCGCCATCCTGGCCGGAGCGGTGGCTCTGGGGATTTGCTGGATCGTCGCCGCCACCATGCACTGATTTTCGGTAACCGGCGCCCGGCTGCGCGCGTTTACACTGTATATAGATATGAAGATTCGGGGTCGTTCGTTCTTAGTGTGCCTGGGCCTGCTCTGCCATTCCGCAGCCCATGGCCAGCAGTACACCATCAAGACATTGGCGGGCAACGGCAGCGCTGCTTTCGTGGATGGCGATCTGTCCGCCGCGCAGTTGAACTCTCCGGGCGCGGTGGCGCTGGATTCCAAGGGCACCCTTTATATCGCCGACACCGGCAATCATTGCATCCGCACCATCTCAGGCAGCAACATCTCCACCTTCGCCGGCACCTGCGGCACGATCGGCTATTCCGGGGATAAGGCCGCCGCCACCGCCGCCAAATTGAATGCCCCGGCCGGACTGGCGTTCGATTCCAAGGACAACCTCTACATTGCCGATACGGGGAACAGCGTGATTCGCAAAATCACCGGCAGCACCATCACCACCGTCGCCGGCGACTACGGGCGCGCTCTTCCTTATGGCGGCGATGGCGGTTTGGCCACTGCCGCGTTCCTCGACGGCCCAACCGCCGCCGTGTTGGATTCCGCGGGCAACCTCTACATCGCGGACACGGGAAACAGCCTGATCCGAAAGGTGGATGACAAAACGCAAATCATCACCTCCTACCTGGGTTCGGGCGTCACCGATAAGAGATTGGACCATCCCAACGGGCTGTGGTTTGATGCCAGCGGCGCGCTTTACATCGCCGACTCCAACCACCAGTCTGTGGCCAAGTACGTCGCGCTCACGCTGAGCACTATCGCCAACCGTTTCCAAGAGGCCTTATTCTCCGGCGATGGCGGCCCGGCGATCACAGCCCGATTGAATAAGCCCGTGGGCGTCACGATCGACGCAGCCGGGAGCGTCTACATCGCCGACACGAACAACAGCCGGATCCGCAAGATCACCCCGGACGGCATCATCACCACCATCGCCGGCAGCAAATTTACGGGCTACAACGGCGACGGCGGAAGCGCTACCGACGCCTGGCTGAACTTCCCGCGCAGCATCGCCGTCAGGTCCGATGGCACGGTCTACATCGCCGACACCAACAATCACGTGATCCGCGTGCTGACCCCCACCTTTCCCACGATCAACAGCAACGGCGTGACGAATGCCGCGAGTTTCGCGGCGCGCATTTCGCCCGGCGCCCTGGCCAGCATCTTCGGGACCGGATTCGGCACCGCCACCTACCAGGCCGATGACGGTTTCGCGTGGCCCACCACCGCCAACTTCGTCAGCGTGAAAGTGAACGGGGTAGCGGCGCCCCTCTACTATGTTTCGCCGGGTCAGATCAATTTCCAGGTGCCCTGGGCCACACCGACCACGGGTACCGTCAACGTCGCCGTGCTCTTCAACGGAGGCAGCAGCAATATCGTTGCCGTGCCGGTTGCGACCGCGGCCCCAGGCCTGTTCTACCTGCCGCACGGCGCCGCCATCGTGCAGAATACCCCCAGCTATTCGCTCAATGAGGCGTCCAATCCGGCGCCCGCCGGCAGCACGATCATCGCCTACCTGACGGGTTCCGGCCCGGTGTCGCCCACAGCCAAGGATGGCGCCCCCACGCGGACAGACACGCTGACGAGTGCGACATCCGCCGTCACGGCGAAGATCGGTTCCACGCTGGCGACGGTCTCTTTCACCGGCCTCACGCCCGGCTTCATCGGGCTGGTGCAGATGAATATCGTGGTGCCCCCGCTGGCGGCCGGGGTTTATCCGCTGCCCATCACCGTCGACGGGCAGACCGCAAGCTCCGCCACCATCGCCGGGAAGTGAGGATTCGAGGGGCGGCGTCAACGCTTGCGCCCCAGTTCACACAACGGGACGTCCCCAGGCGTGCCAGTCCCGCCGGAAACGCATATAATCAGATCGGATAATCTCCAAGCGAGGTACGAGCGATGCGTAAGACATTGTCCTTGGTGCTGGGCCTGGCAGCCTTGGCGTGGTTCCTGATCCGGGTGATTCCGAAACCGTCGCGAGCGGCATACCCCTGCCAGCGAGCGGCGTTCCCGCTGGCGAGCGGCTTCGTTATCTGGCTCGCCGGTCTGTTTTGCCTCAAGAGACTGCACCGTCGCGCGGTGACCATGGCCCGGCGCTCTCCGTATGCGATAGGTGGGTTGGCGGTCGCACTCGTCGTGCTCGCGGCATGGCTCCCGCTGGGTGTCACCTCAGACGCAATCGGGCAGGGCCGCGGCGCCACCGCCGAACCGTTCCGGCCATCCGAGCCGCCGAATACTCCAATGGGCGAGGGCAAGGGAATCCATCCCGGAAGAGTAGCCTGGGTGCGGGACCCCGACGCCACCAGTTGGGACGGCGTCAACGGCAAGTGGTGGGACGATGCCCACACGGATGCCGCGGTGGTGGACGGCATGACTTCCACCGTCCTGCAAAGCCTGACGGGCGAAAAATCGGACAAGCAGGCGTGGGACGCCCTGTTTCGCCATTTCAACCGTACCCGTCAACTGGGCAACTCCGCTTACCGGCGCGGCGAGAAGATAGCCATCAAGATCAACGCCAACCAGGACCGGTCCGCGGAGTGGGGCACGGGCGGCCGGCCCCTGAACGGACTGCCGAGTCCGCAGGTGGTTTCTTCCCTGGTCGCGCAGTTGATCACTCTGGCGGGTGTGCCGGGGGAAGACATCACCATCTACGAAGTCGCCGGCGGCCGCAACATCGGCCCGCCGATCTACTCGCGAATCCGGTCCGGCCCGCAGTCGGGCTTTCAGGCGGTACGGTTTGTAGTCGGCGAGGACTTCGGTCTGGGCGGACGCGTCGCACCCATCGCGGACGATGGCAACCCCGTCCGTTTCTCACTGTCCGGAACGCCGGTGGCGTACCTGCCGAAACAGGTGACCGAGGCCAAATACATGATCAACCTGGCGCTGCTGCGCCCGCACGGCATGGCCGGAGTGACGCTGATCGGCAAAAATCATTTCGGATCGCTGTATTTTCCGAAGGACGGTGGCTGGACGCCGCGGCCCCTGCACAATTTGGTCATGCGCACACAGGCGATGGGGTCCTACAATCCGCTGGTGGACCTGCTCGGGCATCGGCACCTTGGAGGAAAGACGCTGCTGTTTCTGCTCGATGGCCTTTACTCCGCCGAACACAATGAAGGCAACGTGATGCGCTTCGCTTCCTTCGGCAACGACTGGGCGTCCAGCCTGCTGGCCTCGCAGGATCCCGTGGCGCTGGATTCTGTCGGCGTCGATATTCTTCGCAACGAGCCCAACGCCACGCAGGTAAGGGGAAACGTCGACAACTACCTGCACGAGGCAGCGCTGGCGGCGAAGCCGCCGTCGGGCATCGCATACGACCCCGACGGCAGTGGCAAACGCTTGGCCAGCCTGGGGGTGCACGAGCATTGGAACAACGCGGCTGAGAGGAAATACTCGCGGAACCTGGGCCGGCAGGAAGGCATCGAGCTTTCCGCCACACTCCGGAACGGAGCCGGCAAATAGGGCGTACGCCTTCGCTCAGGTTCCCACGGACCACCAGGTGAGCTTGTTCTTTCGAGAGCCGGAGGGCGCACCCGATCGGGAGGCGACCCTGCACCACGGCGGCAGAAAAAGCTTGAAGGCCACGGCGCCTACTTCATCGTCTTCTTCAGCCAGGCGAGCATTTCCGCCTTCCAGTGCTGTAGCTCCGGGGCCTTCCAGCCGCTCATGCCGTGGCCGCCGCCTTCGATGGGGATCAACTCGCAACTCGCTCCCACCTTCTTCATCGCGTCGCACATCGCGGGAGATTGGCCGTACGACACCTGATCGTCCTTGGTCCCGTGAATGCACAGGAATGGCGCCATTCCCTTGTGGACCGCGAAAATCGGCGAGATGGCGCGCAGCTTCGCCAGTCCCACCGCGTCCAGTTGTTCGGCGCCGAAGAAGTGTATGCCGCCGCCGTTAGCCGCGTGGCGGTTGATGCTGGTCATGTTGAAACGCTCCGGGTGATCGCGCCGCTCTTCTGCCAGCTTGCCGTAATCCACCGGGCCGTAAATGTCCACCACGGCCCGTACCCTTGTCTCCGGCGTCTCATGCGTGCCGGCGTAATTCACCAGGAACCCGCCGGCCGATTCGCCGATCAGCGCGATCTTCGCCACGTCCACGTGGTACTTCGCGGCGTTCGCCTTTACCCACTTGATGGCGCTGTTGACGTCCTCGATGGCCTGCGGGAAACGGAACTCGGGCGCCATGCGGTAATCGATGCTGAACCACGCGTATCCGTCATTGGCCAGCACGTCGAACAGCGGCCGGACGTTGGTGCTCTTGCTGCCTTCGTCGAAGCCTCCGCCGTGAACCAGGATGGCGGCGGGAAACGGTCCGGGGCCATCGGGAACGTGCAGGTCGAGGAGCACGGGCTTCCCACCGGGGCGGGTGTACTCCACGTCTTTCTGATCCACCGCCGCGGCGGCCAGCGTCGCGGCGCCGGCAATCGCCAGAATGAAAATAGACTTGCGCATGGAATGAGATTGTACCAGTCTCGCCTGGTCAGTGTCCTGGACGCCGCAAACGTTTCCAGTTTTCGGCGATTCGAGCTACAATGCGCGTCAGAAAAGGAGTTTCGCATGTCTTACTTATCTCGAAGTCTGCCGTCGGCCCTCGTCGTGGCCGCGGCCTTCCTGGCAACCGGTTTCGCGCAGGATCCGCGCGGCACCATCCTCGGCCGTGTAATCGATTCCAGCGGCGCTGCCGTCGCCGGGGCCGAGGTCCGCGCCCTCAATGAGAGCACCGGAGTCGCCGCGTCCGCCAAGGCCAACGACGCCGGCAACTTCACCTTGCCCTACCTGCTCAGCGGTATCTATACCGTCTCCAGCGAGCACGCCGGCTTCAAGAAATGGAACCGTCCGGGCGTTCAGGTGCGCATCAACGACAGCGTCGAGGTCAATATAGATCTGCAGATCGGCGCCACCTCCGAGACCATCGAGGTCAGCGCCACCACGCCGCTGCTCGCTACCGCCGAAGCCAGCCTCGGGCAGGTGGTGGACCAGCGCCGCGTCCTCGAACTTCCCCAGTTCGCCGGAAACGCCATGGACCTGGTGCACCTCGCCCCCGGCACCATCAACGGCACCAACCTGCGGCTCCGCAAGGCCGGCTTCAACAGCGCGCCTTCCACTTTCTCCACCGATGGCGGAGGCAACAACCAGAACGAGTTCTCCATTGACGGTGTTTCCAACACCTATTCCGATGGAACCGCGCCCCGCGTGGCCTTCTCCCCGCCGCAGTTCGCCATCAGCGAGTTCAAGATTCAGACCTCTACGTTCGACGCCGCGCTCGGCCACACCATGGGCAGCACGGTCAACGTTTCCATCAAGAGCGGCACCAACCAGCTGCACGGCGAAGTGCACGAGTGGTTCCGCCATTCCATCCTGGATGCTCCCACCATCTTCCAGAACCGCTCCGGACAGTCCATCTCTATCTACCAGGACAATCGCTACGGCGCCTCGGCCGGAGCCCCGGTCTACATCCCGGGCGTTTACAACGGTAAGAACAAGACCTTCTGGTTCGCAGCCTACGAAGCCAACAAGTTCGGCAACCCGGATTCGGGCGGCAACATCACTTCCACGGTCCCTACGGCAAAAATGCATCAGGGCGATTTCTCCGAGTACCTGGCCCTCGGCGCTACCTATCAACTCTACGATCCGCGCAGCACCACCCTGACCGGCGGCCGCTATGTGCGCACACCCATCCCGAACAATGTCATCCCCAACTCGCAACTTGACAAGGTCGGGCTGAACCTGATCAACCTCTACCCGCTGCCCAACCAGACCGGCACCAAGGACTTCCAGAACAACTTCTACCGGTCCGG
>JAPKZC010000792.1 GCA_026394025.1 Candidatus Solibacter sp. | reverse complement strand
GTCGGCGACGTCCGCTGGCGCATCGTCGCCATCGGCTACCCCGGGCTCGATTACATCGGTCGCGCTGTCCGCATCACCGATGCCTTGGCTCGCAAGGAGTGGATCCAGAAGCGCCTCGACACCATCCGCGAGGCCTACGAGTTCACGTTCCCGCTCGCCAACGAGGTCTATCGCGACGAGAATGCCACTGTGTTTGTGGCCTGTGAGCCCGATGGCCTCGATCTCGAAACCATCGTCCGCGAAATCCTCAGCCGCACCTTGCCCGCCGGCGACGATTTGCAGCCGTCCGTCGCCACTCGCGGCGCCGATGCGCAGAGGACCTTGCTCTCCGTCACCAATGTTGTGGAGCAAGTGAGCCAGCCGGCCACCGACCACCCCGACCGCTGGCAATGCCACTGGGACGGCAAGGGCGGTCAGGTGGTCTGCCCGGTCTGTGAGCTCCGGCCGGTGGCCCGCTCCGGCGAGGGCGAAGAGCGCATGCTCTGCCAGACCTGTCTCGCTGCCCGCAAGGGCCTCAAACGGGCCGAGACATGGCTCGCCGGCAGCGACCAGGGAACCATTTGGATCGACGAAGCCACCGACCGCAACGGCATCTGCGCCCTGCTTGTCGGTTCGCTCAACCTCGACGGCTGGCTCGACGCCGATGTCGCCAGCAATTTCTTCCGCCTCCTCCCGCTCGACAAGGCTGGACGCTGGAAAGATCCTTCGTTTCTCCGCCTCCACTCCGCCTGGGAGGAAACCGCCGACTTTTGGGCCCTCGTCCAGCAGAACCTCCTCGCGCGAACCTCCCAGCCGCGCTTCCGCATCCACGGTCGATTCGCTGGCCGCGCCGCCGCCAATCGCAATGTCTACGAGGGCGTCGCCCGCAAGCTCCGCTTCTCCGCCGTCTACGATGCCAAGGCTGACAGCTTCCTGACCGCCTCCAACATTGAGTACGCCCTCGCCACGGCGGCGGCTGGCAACAACCAGCGCTTCCCCGATCTCGTTCGCCCCGGCGACCGCATCCGCTTCGAACAGCCGCAGGGCTATTCCGGCCTCGGCGCCTCAGCCGAGGCAGCTGGAAGCTTCGATTTCGTCGTCTCCTCTGTCGCCGCGGCCGAGCTCTATGCTCCGGTCATCTCTTTGCTCGCCGAGCCCCGCCACTTCCTCGCCGTCGTCCCCGCCCAGGCTGCCTGGCAACTGCGCCAGGAAATCGAACTCCTCTACCTGGAATGGTTCGGCAAGGTGCGCGCCCTGCTCCCTCTGACTCTCGGTGTCCTCTCCTTCGATCGCCGCACGCCCATTTACGCCGTTCTCGATGCGGGGCGCAAGATGCTCGAGATGGGTTCCCCCCCCGTGCCGCTCCGCTGCCAACAGCATGGCCAGGGTCAGCGCCTCACCGACGCCGTCGGCGCCCCCAAGCTCGACCTGCCCAAGGGCATCGGCCCCTTCTATGAGCGGCTCATCGGAGCGGGCGGGTCCACCGACTGGAGCGAGGCAGCCGGCGACGTGAGCGCCTGCCTCTCTTTCGTCGACTTCGAACACATGGAGCCCGGCGGCACCCGCTTCCGACTCGCCTACGTCGACAAGCAACCGCGCCGCCTCGATCCCGATCACCAGGAGCGCCCGCTCACCCTGCTTGATGCCGCCCGCCTCGACCGTCTCTGGACCGACCTAAGCGGCGGCCTTGACAAGACCCAGGTCTACGAGCTCTTCTCGGCCACAGAGCAGACGCGGCTCGATTGGGATCTCCGCAGCCCCTCCAACGACCCCACCCTCGCGGCGTTCCTCCTCGCTCTTCTGCGCCAGGCCGAATGGAAGAAGGGCCGCCGCCCCGCTCCGGCGCGGCTGGAAGAAATCGTCGCCGAAATTCAACGCGGCTTGCTGCGGGTCGCAGTCGAGCTGCATTACAAAACGGGCAAGCAGTAAGGAAGGTATAGCAATCATGAGAGACATCAAAACCCTGCGCGCATACATGATGACGCTGGACCCGCTCCACGTCGGCACCGGAGCCTACCGCCTCAGCCGGGTCGACCTGCCCGTGCTTCGCGACTCCGGTACCGGCCTGCCCAAAGTCCCTGGCACCTCCTTGAGCGGCGTGGCCCGCGCCTACGCCGCCATGATCAAGACCGTTGCAGGCCAGCCCGTCCGCTGTGCCGGCCAGGGGAAGCACTGCGGCACGTGCCAGGTCTGCGCCACCTTCGGCACCCTCGGAGCGGAGGGCGAGGAGAACGCCACCCCGCCAAAGACGGCCGAAGCCGACCAGGAGAAGCCGAAGGCCCGCGCCGGCATGGTCAGCTTCTTCGACGCCCGCCTGATGCTCTTCCCCGTCGCCAGCATGGCCGGCGCCGTCTGGGTGACCAGCTCCGCGGCCCTCGCTGAGGCCGGCGTCCCGGCGCCCAACCCCGAGCGCGGCGAAGTGCTCTTCACTGGCGACTGGGGCGCTGGCGTGCTCAACCTCGGCTGGCTCCTGCTGAAGACGAAGAAGCTCGATACGGCCGCGTGGAGGAGCCCCTGGCCCACCCCCTGGTGGGGTGTCATCGGCAAGCACATCGCTGTGGTCAATGACGCTCTCTTCAGCTCCATCGTCGACAGGAACATGGAGGTTCGCACCTCCGTTTCCATCGACCCCGAAACCGGAGCGGCCAAGTCCGGCTTCCTGTTCACCTACGAGGCCGTCCCCCGCTCCGCCGTCTTCGCCTTCGACCTGGTCGAGAACATCTACCGCGCCTTTCCCCCACCCGGCCCCTCTGCCGGCCCCTGGGAATCGCCGCTCGAGGTCGCCTTGGCTGGCCTGGCCCTGGCCGACCGCCTTGGCGTCGGCGGCATGGGCACGCGCGGCTTCGGCCGCGTCCAGGTGGTCCAGTCCGCGAAGGCAGCCTGACGGAGGAACTTACGATGCCCGAAAGCAAAGAGCAGAACCTCGATCACCTCGCCGCCACCCGCGCCGTCGACATGAGCCTCGTCGTCGCCGGCGACGTGACACCGGAAAAGGCCGAGACCATTCTCAACAAGGCCCTCGGCGTGGTCACCGAAAGCGGCCCCTTCGCCTGTGGCGTCTTTCTCCTCACCCGCTGCGGCAGCGGCAGGGGCAAGAGCACGGCCGAGGAAGCCACCGCCACGGCCACCCTCCGCGCTCTGCTGCGCTTCGGCGACGCCGAGTGGTTTCAGGCGCTCCAACCTCGCTTCGACTGCACCGTCAGGGATTTCGATGTGCACTCGCGCCCGGCCAAGAAACTCGTCGTCGACCACCTGCTCAAGATCAGCGCCCAGCCGCTCGAAAAACTCCTCCTCGTCCAGAAGGCCTGGGAGCAGTCTCTCACCTACGCCCGCCACATCGTTCGCGCCCAGCGCGAGAAACCCTAGGAGGCCCGAGGCGTGCTTTACGAAGTTCGGTTCGACCTGCTTTCGCCGCTGCACATCGGCTGGCACCCGGCGGGCAATATCCTGCGCACGCGGCCCTATGTGCCGGGCAAGACGCTCTGGGGCGCCGTCACCGCGGCTCTGGCCGAATCGGGCGGCCCGCGCAGCGCCACACGCTACGAAGACATGGGCCATCTCGTCGAGGCGTTCCTTCGCTTCGGCTACTTCCTCCCCGTCGCCAAGGGTTCCACGCCCGCTCAGTTTCCCGGGACTGCCGAGTTGCGGGACTCCATCTTTCAGTACCTCTTTCTCGACAGCTTCGCCTCCACCGCGATCGAGGACGCCTGCCTCGCCGCCCAGCCCAACTCCCTCCACGAGATTGAGGTGCTGCGGTCCCGCACCCGGCCTCTGTGCGATTGCCCCGCCCAACCGGTCGAGCTCGTCGGCGGGCTCTGGGTGGCAGAGGGCCCCGGCCTGCAACTCAAGTCGGACGATCTCGTCTGGAACGGGCGGAGTCTGGTCGAAGTCCTGCGCTCGATCCAGTTGGGAGGCAAGCGGGGCTACGGCTTCGGTCGCGTGCGCTTGAGCGCCTTCCGACGCACGGAAGACGTCCTCTCCGCCCGCCGCACGGGCCCATACGAGGTCGTTCTGCCAGCCAAAGCTGCCGCCCCTGCCCACGTGATCTGGGACCACGGCCCCGTCCCGCACCAGGGAACGGTAGAGCCTTGGGTCGGCCGGGAGTGGCGCGAATCCCGCACTGGCGCCGCAGGCCAGTTCATCCCCCCCGCCAGCCTCTGCTATGCCCCTGGCCTCGTAGCCAGCTCCGACCGGCAGACGCGCTTCCAGGTTGGTCAATACGGCGTCTGGACGCTCGACCCCAGCCCCCTATGAAGGCAACCGAACTGGCAACCAAGTCCCGGGTCGGAACGTCGATCAAGATAGAGGCAATTGAAACGACGCCGGGCCCGGGCTTTGCCATAAGCCCAGCCGAATCCACGAGATAGCTTCGTAGGGGAAAATCAATGAACAGGTAAGTTCTTTCGTATGTGGAGACTACAGCCGAAGACTAACATCTACGAAAAGGTGAAGTCAGAGCGATCCAATCTTGACCTGGACATGGCCCTGCAAATCGTTGGAACAAGAGCGCCGAAACCATGGTGGGGGTGAGAATCACCGCCCCGACGAGAAGGGGATTGAGAATGGGCTATCGAGTCTCCAGCCCAGGGCGCGTAGTCGTCGCCGCGAATGGCTGTTTCGCTGAGAAGGGGACTGGGGCCTTCCAGCGCGGTCGCG
>JAPKZC010000805.1 GCA_026394025.1 Candidatus Solibacter sp. | reverse complement strand
TGGCGGCTGGAAACCGCCGCCACATCGGCCTTCTCCGAGGAATTGCAGGTCGTCTCCGCGCTCCACCAATTGGGCGCGGACTTGGACGACCCCCTCGAAATCAGCCGGGAAGGCCGCCAGGTGCTGGTTTCCGGCACCGGGATTCCGCCCCAACGGCAACAACAGATTCATGGTCTGTTGGACCGCATGCCCCATGTGGTGATGCGTTTCGACGACCCCGCTTTCCCCGCAAGCGCAATGCCGGTTCCATCGGAGCCGGCAACTCGTGATGCGGCCGGCCCCGAAAAACCAACACACGCGGCGCGAATTGAAGAACGCCTCGGTGGCCGGCCGCAGTTCGAGCGCTTCAGCTCTTCCGTCCTGGAGTGGACCGATTCGGCGATGACGCGCGCTTACGCGCTGCGCCGCCTGGCCCCACAGTTTTCCGCCGCGGCCGAAAGCCAGATGACCGCCGAAGACCGGAGCACCCTCCGCGCATTGGGCCGGGAACATCTGGCGGCGTTTGCCAAGGACATGGAGCGGGTTGCTACTACCGTGAACCCGATTCTGACCAGTATGGGCGTGACCGGCGTGGGCGCCGGAGCGGCGCAACACGAAACCAGCCCCGGCCCGGCCGCCTGGCAGTCCGCCAGCGAAGACCTGCTGGCTTCCGCGCGGCGCGCGGAAACCCTGCTGGCCGTCGCACTTGGCGTGGCTCCCGCGGAGAATGCCACCGGCAATGTGCCCGCTCAGTTGCTCAGCGCCCTTGCGCAGATCTCAGCCCGCACCGAGCAGTGCCACCGCCTGCTCGTCGACCGCTAACCGTACCTTTCCAGCCAAATCCACAATACCCATCCGGCGATCCCCGAGCCTTCTGTCGTACGATTGTCCATAGGCGCGCAAATGAATGCCGGCCCCCTGGTCGCCGGCCTCCTCGCATATCGCGTCTACAGTACGCCGGCATGGGCCCAGCGTGCGGCCTTCGTCCACGGCCGCGTCCTGGATCCGTCAGATGCAGCCATACCGGAAGCCGCCATCACGATAGTCAACCAGGAGAGCGGCTTCCGCCGTGTCACCCGAACGGACTCCGGCGGCGACTATGCGGTGGGCTCGCTTGACTCCGGCGTCTACAAAGTCACCGTCCGCAAGGACGGATTCCGCACCATGATCCGATTCAACGTGAAGGTGGCCAATCTGGAGGCGGCACGGGTGGACTTCACGCTCAGCGTCGGAGCCGTGCAGGAGACCATTACGGTGGAAGATACAGCGCCGCTGCCCGGCCAGGAGGACGCGTCCATCGGGGTGCGCGTCTTCCGCGAGGACATCCAGCGCCTTCCCCTGAATGGCCGCGGAATTCTGGGCTTGCTCGAACTCTCTCCCGGCACCAACGTCACACCCGCCACGCGCGGGGAAGCCGGCCAGTTTACGGCCAACGGGCAGCGGCCCAACGCCAATTACTTCACCGTGGACGGCGCCAGCGCCAATACCGGCGTCACCGCCGGCGGATTGCCCGCTCAGGCCACCGGTGGCGTATTGCCCGCGATGAGCGCCTTTGGCAGCCTGGACTCCCTTCTGCCCGTCGAAGCGGTCGACGAGTTTCGCGTGCAGACCTCTAACGCGATGAGCGAACTCGGTCGCCTGCCGGGCGCCAACGTGGCGCTCACCAGCCGCTCCGGCTCCAACGAATTCCATGGCTCCGCCGTCTACCGCCTCCGGCACGAACTGCTGGCCGCCAACGACTGGTTCGCCAACGTCACTGGCATTCGACGCGGTCCGTTGCGCCTGCACGATATCTCTCCGTCCTTCGGCGGCCCCATCCACCGCGACCGCACCTTCTTTTTTCTCTCCTATCAGCACATGGCGCTGCGCGGGTCGTACGTTTCCCGCCAACCCGTGCCCTCCGATGCCACGCGCGCCGCCGCGCCGTTCTGGGTCCAGCCGGCTCTCGGTCTCTACCCGCAAGGCAACGGCCCCGCGCTAGGCAGCGGCCTGGCCGCCTGGTATGGCCGCAACGTCAGGCCTTCCCAGCTTGATGGTGGTCTGGCGCGTATCGATCATGCCCTTACCTCCCGCGCCACCCTCTTCGCCCGTTACAACGACTCGCCCTCCTTCAACGAGTTCGGCAGCAGCCAGATCAATCGTCTGGATCTCCGCTTCCAGAGCCTGACCCTGGGACTCAACCTGCGTCCCGGCACGCGCTGGACCGTCGATCTGCGCGGCAACGAGTCCCATGCGGAAGCGCTATCCAGTTGGGCACGCGCCGGCCAGACCAATGCTTCCGGATGCGACCTGGAACCAATGACCTCGTACCTGTTCCCTGCCGCCGGCACCTGCAACGCGCTTTTGCGCTTCTCCATCGGCGGCGTGGGACAAGTGGTGACCGGACACGAAGGCATGCGGCGCCAGCGCCAGTTCCAAAGCGTCGGATCCACTGCCTGGAGGGCCGGGCCTCACACGGTTCGCTTCGGCGCGGATTACCGCCGCATGGTGCCCATCCGGCGCGATGCCACGGGCGTCCTCAGCGCCATCGCCGACGACATCACCTCCCTCACCGATAAGAAGAACCTCTGGCTCGGCAGTTCCCCCGCGATTAGCTCTGCCGCCGAGGTGACGGAACTGTCCCTCTGGGGGCAGGACACCTGGCAGGTTTCGCCGCGCATCCTGATCACTCCCGGGTTGCGCTGGGAACTCAACCCCTCGCCGGCGGCCTCCTCCACGACATATTTCCTGGATCCCCGTACCGGCACCTTCTTCGATCGCAACAACCGCCTGCTCTGGCCCGTGGCCTACACAAATTTCGCCCCCCGCCTGGGCGTGTCCTGGCGCGTCCGAAAAAGCGGCCGGACCGTTTTTCGCGCCGGCGGCGCTCTGTTCTACGATTCCAGCCTGAGCATCGCCACCGACCTGATCAATAGCGGGCCCTTCAGCATCACCCAGTTCACCAACGGCATCCACGGCTTTGTCTCGTCACTGCTGAGCTACGCCTTCTCGCCCAATCTGCGCTTGCCTCGTTTGAACGAATGGAATTTCACTCTCGATCAGGCGCTGAGTGCGCACGACATGCTCTCGGTGGGCTATGTCGGGGCGATAGGCCGCCGCCTGATCCGCCGTGAAGTCGGAGGTCCCGGCAATACCGAGACGGCTCTGTTCGCACTCACCACCAACAACGGCGATTCCCACTACCAGGGACTGCAGGTGCAGTACCGCCGCCGAGTCCTGCAAGGCTTGCAGTCCCTGGTATCCTACTCCTGGTCGCACTCGCTGGATAACGATTCCAGCGATGCCTCCCTGGTGTGGGCGGGTCCCGGCGCCGGCGCGGCGCGCGATCACTCCTCCAGCGATTTCGATCTGCGCCATTCCCTGACCGCCGCGCTGACCTACGAACTCTCCCCGCGCCCCGCCGGCAGAGCGCGTTGGCTCGGAGGATGGGCAATCGACTCGCTGGTGCGCGTGCGTAGCGGTTTTCCGGTTTCCGTGCAGCTCAATGAGCAATACCAGGGCATCGCGCTGGCCAACGCTTTCCGCCCCGACCACATTCTCAATCAGCCCATCTGGCTCGAGGATGCCTCCGTCCCCGCCGGCCAGCGCTTGAACCGGGCGGCGTTTCAACCCGCCAAAGCCGGCACGCAGGGCACGCTGGGACGTAACTCAATCCCAGGATTCGCCATGGGACAGTTGGACCTCGCCGTCCGCCGCGAGTTCCGTTTGCGCGACCGCAAGGTCGTTCAGGTGCGCCTGGAAGCGTTCAACACCTTGAACCAGGCCAATTTCGCCGATCCGGTGAAGTTCCTAAGCTCTGCCGTATTCGGCCAATCCACCTCGATGTTGAACCTGATGCTCGGCACCGGCAGCCCGGGCAGTGGACTGTCGCCGATCCTGCAAACCGGCGGACCGAGATCCCTGCAAGGCTCCATTCGCTTCCGGTTTTGATATCGTGATAAACTTTAGAGGATCTCAGCAAGCATTCGCCGCGTACCCCAATTGCCGCGGCAAAACGCTCTGAGTGTCTTCCCGACAGGATCGGGCTGTGGCGAAGCCTGGTATCGCGCTTGCTTGGGGTGCAAGAGGTCCCGAGTTCAAATCTCGGCAGCCCGACCAACTTCTTCGTTTTTCTCAATGCCCGAAAAACCGCTGTAGACGATACTTGTAGATGGAATTGCCGGTGCGATCCACGCATCCCGCGGACTCAGTGCCCGGCCTGTCGCTCGTGCGGCAGCTCGAATCCGCGCCTAAACCCTACATTAGGTCGAGAGGAGTAGGGGCACGACGAGAACGCTATCTGCAAATGTGCAGTAATAATGCATATTTGCAGACAGGGGTCCGTCTTTGCGCCATCTGATCCGACACTCGCAGCCGCGTCGGCGAGCCTTGGAGCAACTGCGCGGGCACCGCGGCTGTGGTCACCTCTTACTTCCCGGTATTAGTACACTCTAAACTCGTGCATCAGTTCGATAACTCGCCGCCGCTGGCGCTGGCTGGCTTTCTGCCAAAAGTCAGGCTGTCGACGCTGGCGGGCCCCGATTTGGGGATAAGCAGGCCGGTCTCCTTGCAGACAAGAACCACCGATTCTCTCCCGAATGGTGGCGAGGACATGGGCTATACTACCCCAAGACAAACTAGAGGAACCCATCCATGAGATGCCTGGTCATTCTTGCCACCGGCGCTGCCGTTTTGAGCGTCACCCTTTCGAATGGAAGCTTTGTCCGCGCCATGGCGCAATCTCGAATGACGCTCCCACTCGTGGCGCAGAACAGCGGTCACGCCGCACTGGGTCTGGCGCTCCGCAAGTTGACTGTTTCGGGAACCTTCATGCAGGCCCCGGCGCACCCGGACGATGAAACCAATGCCATGCTGGCGCTGTTCGGATACGGCTTGGGCCTACGCTCGGTGGACGTGCAGAACAACCGCGGCGACGGCGGGCAGAACGAAATAGGGCCGGAGTTGTTCAGCGACATGGCCGTGCTGCGCACCTCCGAACTGCTTTCCGCGCACCGCATCGATGGCGCCGAACAGTACTTCACGCGCGCCATTGACTACGGCTACTCCTTCGATCCGCAGGAAGTTATCACAAAATGGGGCCGCAAAGACATCGTGGGCGATTACGTTCGCCTGATCCGCACGCTCCGCCCCGATGTGATCGTGACCATGAACATTCAGGGGCGCGGCGGCGACCGGGCCCACGAAGCCACTACCGTCCTGGCCCGCGAAGGCTTCCGCGCGGCCGGCGACCCTTCGATGTATCCGGAACAGATCCGGGAGGGGTTGCGTCCATGGCAGCCGAAGAAACTGTATTTCAGCGCCGGCTTTGGCGGACCGGGTGGTCCCGGCGGAAGAGGCGGACGCGGAGGGCCGGGGGCGCAAGCCGCCGAGGCGCCGCAGACTCCGCCTCCCGCCCAGCAGCCCGCGACCCCGCCAGTGAAGCTTACACCGGTCAATACGGCGGCGTATGATCCGCTACTGGGCCGCACGTACGCGGAAATCGGCTCCGATGCGCGCAGCCATCACAAGTGCCAGGGTATGGGCGGGCTGCCGCCTCTGCCGGGAATCGGCGGCGGGCGTGGAGGGCGGGGCGGGGGTGGTTATCAGCTCATGGAGAGCAGCATCCCCGGGCAGGTGGGGAAAGACGAAGCCTCCCTCTTCGACGGCATCGACACCAGTCTGAACGGGGTGGCGCAGTACGCTGGGTCCAATCCGCCGCCGGCACTGGTCAGCGGGCTGGCGGGTATTATGGCGGAGGGCAAGCGGGCGCAAGCCACCTTCGCGGCGGGCAACGACGCCGGCACCGCAGCCCCGCTGGAAGCGGGGCTCGCAGCAGTGCGGGCGCTCGGCGCCCAACTGCCTTCGCTCGGCCTCTCCGATTCCGTCCTGTACGAAATCGACTTTCGCCTCAAGCTGAAGGAGCGCGATTATCAGGATGCTGTCCTGGCCGCGCACGGCGT
>JAPKZC010000536.1:395-1558 GCA_026394025.1 Candidatus Solibacter sp. | reverse complement strand
TTGAGCGCGGCCCTGCCGGAACTGCGAATCGTGCTCGGACACTTGCCGATCGACGCTCCCCGCGACGAGACGGCGCGCGCGAAATTCATGGATGACCTGCGCGTGTTGGGCCGCTGTCCCAATGTCTATGGCAAGATTTCAGGCGTGGTCCGCCGGGTCGGGCAGGTTCCGACCGATGCCGCGTTCTATAAGCCGTCGCTGGACGGAATGTGGGAGGCGTTTGGGCCGGACCGGGTGATCTACGCGAGCAACTGGCCGGCCTGCGACAATACGGCCCCTTACGGCACAGTGTTCCGCGTGGTGAGAGACTATCTCGCGGACAAGGATCGCGAAACGGCGGAGAAATACTTCTGGAAGAACTCTCAGGCGGCCTACAAGTGGCGCGAGCGGAGCGGCAGGGGCTGAGCGCCTTTGCGGCGGACGGCGGCGGGAGATTCTCCGGTTGGACGTTGCCGGAGCATCCGGGCCTGGAGGAAGGAGTATCATGCGCAGCCAAATTGGATTTGCGGCCGCCGCTGTGTTGGCGAGCGCCTGCGCACTCGCGTTGCTCGGAGGGGAGTATCCGCGCAGCCTGGATGCCTATCCGGGCTCGACGCCGCGCCTCGATGGCGTGCTGTCCCCCGGCGAATGGAACGACGCCGTAACCTTCGGTGGTGTGGCCGACTGGGTTCCGGCGTTTACGCGCACCACCGATCCGAAAGACCTCTCCCTGCGCGGTTGGGTGAAGCACGACGGCAAACGGGTTTACTTCGCCTTCGATGTTACCGACGACGTGCTCTACGGCATCGACACGCCACGCTGGCTGCCGGATAACAACCCGCGCGCGCACGAACTCACGCAGCAGGGCTACCCGTGGTTCGGCGACGAGATGGAGTTACTGATTAACGCCTCGAACCGCTGGATGGGAGCGCAGGATTCGGCGGGCGACGGCTCGTCATGGCAGATGGTCTGCAACCTGACTAAGTCACGGCTGCACGGGATTGGGGATGGCGGGCTGCTGGAAGGCGAGCCGCGCAGCAGTTCCAAGGCTTGGGAGACATATCAGAAGTGGATTCTGAGCGGGGCGCAGGAGGCCGTGGCCAAGCGCAAGCCCGGCGGGAAGGGGTACGTGATCGAGTGGGCGGCCTCGTTCAACCCGTGCCTCGAAGTGGAACCCGGGGTGT
>JAPKZC010000536.1:0-346 GCA_026394025.1 Candidatus Solibacter sp. | reverse complement strand
GAGAAGGAAAAAGGCACGGGGAACTTCGGCAACTTCCATCACGAGGACTGGTTCGCGGGGCGGCAGGGAACGCCCAAAACGCAACTGCGATATTTCGGAAGCCTGTGGATGCGGGCTCAAAGAAGGAAGTGAAGGAGAGGTGGCGCCGCCGCTGGAGAGGCCAGGGGAGCAGATCCGGACGGCGTCGGCGTGAAGCCATGGCGAAGCCCGGACCACTCGCCCGATTGGATGTAGCGCGGCAGGTGCGTCATGGCGCGTCGCGTCAGGCGGAGGGCGTCGGCGGAAGGTCCGGATTGGGCTTGTCGTAGCGGCCTGGGATGAAGGGGAACTTCTCGGCGATTCCCGG
>JAPKZC010000172.1 GCA_026394025.1 Candidatus Solibacter sp. | reverse complement strand
AATATTGTCCAGCGCCATGTAGAAGATCGAGAAAGCAATCAGCGTTTCGATCAGCGGCGGAAACCAGAGCGCATCCGGCGCCACCTCGTAAGCCGACGCCATGAGCGTGAACGAGTGCGCCACCGTGAACGCGGTGATCACCAGAATCAGCGGTCGCAGGCGCCGCAGCGGAATCACCAGGCAAAGCAAAAACAACAGGTGGTCGGCGCCGTCGAGAATATGGAAAAAACCCAGCTTGACGAACCCCAGCGCGGCTTGGTGCCATCGGGGATCGAGCGGCACCGTCCCTGGATCGCCCGTGAACTCGTAGGCGCGCACCGCGCCGCCCGGCGGGATGAACCGAAGCACCGTGACCACGCGCGCGGCCAGCCGGTCGAGCCCGGGCCGGATTGAGAACCTGGAACGATCGGACTGAATCGGGTACTCCAGCAGCACGTCGAGCAGCACCTGGTTCCATACCACGTGGGAACTGCTGGAGAGCTTCGGCCCGGTGACGTGACCCAGCGCCGCCTCGAACGACGCGAAGGACCGGTCGGACTCCAGCGACACCTGGGTGGCCGCTATCCACGGATTCGCCAGGCGCGTCCCGCCTTCCTGGATTTCCACGAAGTCGGCGATCCACACCTTCGCCGCGTCGCCGAGTAGCGGAACCAGCTTCTCGACGTCCAGATAGCCGCCGGCCTGTTCCGGAAAATCCAGGTCGCGGATGGTCTTCAGCGGTACCCGAACCAGCAGCCGCAGCCGCTCGCCGGCGGGCTTGACGAAGAGGTGGACGGTCACGTCGCCCGGTATGTCGTGAGCTGCCGCGCTCTCGGAGTGACCAAGAAAACACACCGCGAGAAGCAGCCATGAACGAAAGAAGCGCAATGGCTTGTTCCCCCTGCCGAAGCGTGTATGATATCGTACCCCTTGGTTGACGAGGAATAACCATGAAGCGGAAATACTCTGCCGGCGTAGTTTTTCTTGCAGTTCTGGGTGTGCTTGCGGTCGCATCGTATGTGCTCCAGGAGAAGGCGAATGTGGAGGCAGCCGGAGTGCAGGCGCCTCGCTTTGAAGTGGATCCGATGTGGCCGAAACCGCTGCCCAACCACTGGGTCATCGGAGCCGCCATTGGCGTCGCCGTCGATTCCAACGACCACATCTGGATCATCCATCGGGAGGGCTCGCTCGAGGAGAAAGAAAAGTACGCAACCATGAATCCGCCTGCCTCGCTCTGCTGCGCTCCCGCTCCTCCGGTCCTCGAGTTCAATGAAGCGGGCGACCTCATCGGTCATTGGGGAGGCCCGGGCCAGGGCTTTGACTGGCCGGCTTCCAACCACGGCATCGACGTCGACTACAAGGGCAACGTCTGGATTGGCGGCAACGGCCGCGGCCAGCAGCCTGCCCCGCTTCCAGCCGATGCAGGCAGGATGGGCGCCGGCCGGGTTCACGACAGCATGGTGCTGAAGTTCACCCAGAGCGGCAAATTCCTGATGCAGATCGGCAAGCCGAACCAGGGTACGGGAAGCAACGACCTGGAAAATCTCAAGCTCCCGGCGAAGACGCTGGTAGACCCCAAGACCAACGAACTTTACGTCGCCGACGGCTACGGCAACCGCCGCGTGATCGTCTTCGACGCCGACACCGGCAAGTACAAGCGGCATTGGGGAGCCTACGGCAACAAGCCTGACGATGCCCAACTCCCGCCCTACAATCCCAAGGATCCGCCTGCCCGGCAGTTCCGCACTCCGGTGCATGGCCTGGCGCTGGCCAACGACGGCATGCTGTATGTCTGCGACCGCATCAACAACCGCATCCAGGCGTTCAAGACCGACGGCACCTACGTCAAAGAGGTCATCATCGAGAAAAACACTCTCGGTGATGGCGCCGCCTTCGACGTCGCCTTGTCGAGAGACCCGCAACAGAAGTTCATTTATCTCGCCGACGGATCGAACATGAAGATCCACGTCCTACAGCGCGACACGCTGGAACCCCTGACCGCATTCGGCGACGGCGGCAGGCAACCCGGCCAGTTTTACGCCGTTCACAGCATCGCCACAGATTCCAAAGGCAACATCTTCACCACGGAGACTTACCGCGGCCAGCGCTTGCAGAAGTTTCTGTACAAAGGCCTGGCGCCGGTGACGAAAAAAGACCAGGGTGTCGTCTGGCCAAACTCCAAACGGTAAGGTCAGAAGACGAACTTCATCCCCAATTGGATTTGTCGCGACGAACCCAGATCGCCGCGCACCGTTCGCGTGGCGGTGATCTGCCCGAACTGGGCGCTGTTCACCGTGTTGATGGGCTGTCCCAGGTTGGGATGGTTGAAGAGGTTGAACACCTCGGCGCGGAACTGCAATTGGGCTCTCTCGTGGATCACGGTGTTCTTCGCCACCGAGAAATCCACGTCCTGAAACGCCGGGGCGGTCAGGATGTTGCGCCCGGTGCTGCCGAAAAACCCGCGCTGGTTGGCCACGAATGCCGCCTTGTTGATCCACTGTGCGGGATCTTTCGTGGCCGGGTAGAGCGCCTGGCCGGAGACGTAATCCGGCCGGTCGAAGGCCTTCAGGCTGCCCGGATTCAGCGTCGACATGATCGGGCTGAACGGGTTGCCGGATTGCAGGTTGACGATCGGCGCCACGCTCCAGCCGCGCACCAGGCGGCTGAGCGCGCCCTTGGCCTGGAACGGCAACTGATACACCAGGCTGGCCACGTAGCGGTGACGTGCGTCGAAATCCGAGAGGGCGTGCTCCAGGCCGAGGTGGTATGCGTCCTGCACCTGCGGGTTGCTGCTGCCCACCGAGTTCAGGTCTATCGACTTGGAGAGAGTGTAGGACGTGGTGAAGGTGAGGCCCTTGGAGAAGCGCCGGTTGGCGCTGACCCAAAGGGAATTGTAGTTGGAGCGGGAACTGCTCTCATTCATGTTGATGATCCCCCAGGTGGTCAGCGGGCGGACGCTGTTGACGCCCTGGTTGACGTCGCGGACGAGGCGCAGCCGGCGCCCCTGCGAGCCAACGTAGCCGACCTGGAAAACCGTGCCCATCGCCTCGTGCTGCACGTTTAGGTTGTACTGGAAGACGCGGCCGCTGTGCATGTTGGGCGCCACGGCGTTGGCGTCGAAGATGGACGGGCCACCGCCGGGCAGGTTGAACGGCGAGGTCAGGTCAATGTTTAGCGGCTTCTGCGGCGTGCTGGTGAACGTGACCGAACTGGAGAACGGCGGGTTGCTGCCCAGCGGCGTGATCATATTGGTCACCGGCTGGTCATAGTAGAGGCCCACCCCGCCGCGCACCGCCGTGGTGTTCTTCCCGCCGGGGTTGAAGGCGAAGCCGAAACGCGGTCCGAAGTTGCTGAACTCGCGCGCGTAGGGCCGGTCCCACCCTCCGCTGCCTATGGCGAACAGTTTACTCTGCGTGAAGTCGAAGACGGAGAGCCGGCCGTACTTCTCTGCCGGCACGCCGTTGTACTCCCAGCGGATGCCGTAGTTCAGCGTGAGTTTCGGGCTGACCTTGTAGTCGTCCTGCGCGAAGAAGCCCAGCGCGCTCACCCGCAGCGCGGGGTTAGCGGCCACGGTCTGCTGGGTGGAGGACGTGGCCACGCCGCTCAGGAAATCCGTCAGGGTGGCGAACGTGATGGTGCCGCCGGTGCCGCCGTTGAAATTGTTATTGCGGAAGCGCCGGAACTCCGCGCCGAACTTCAGCGAGTGGCGGGACTTTACCCAGGTCAGGGAGTCGCTGTATTGCATGGTGGTGTCGCCTCGCCCCTGCGGGAAGCCGGGGACCCCGCCGAACGCCATGCCCCCGGAAACGGCGATGCGCGGCAGTATCGCGGACAGCGAGTTGATGCCGAAATCCTTCGGGTTCTGCATGGCCTCCCCGATGAAGTCGATGCGCACGCGGTTGAGGCCGGCGTGGAAATCGTTGGTCAAGGTGGGAGCCAGCAGTTTCGTATATCCGATGGCGAGGAAGTACCGCTTGGCCGGCCGCGAGTCGCCCGCGCCCGGCAGGTTGCCGCCCTGCAAGTTGGGTTCGGTGCGCTCATCCCGGTTGGAGATGAAAGGGCCGAAGAGGTAATTGCGTTCGTTGATGGTGTGGTCGATGCGCCCGCTGAACTGGTT
>JAPKZC010000568.1 GCA_026394025.1 Candidatus Solibacter sp. | reverse complement strand
AACTGGAACAACAACGTATGGGCCAGTTGGAACCAGAAGACCTTCGCCATCGGCACGACCAAGAACGCGCCGTCCATCGCCGGAAAGGGCGGGCCCAATATGTTCCCCAATCCGCAGCAGGGTCTGGATGCCTTCCAGTACGTCATGCCGGGCGAGATCGGCAACCGTAACCCTCTCCGCGGCGACGGCCTGATCAACATCGACGCCGCCCTGATGAAGCGGTTCACCATGCCGTACAGCGAGAAGCACTCCTTGCAGTTCCGCTGGGAAGTGTTCAACGTCAGCAACACGGCTAAGTTCGACACGAGCGCAGTCTCGCTCGATATCTCGACCGCCGGCACGTTTGGCAAGTACAGCGGAGGTGGTCTTTTTGGAAGGTTACCGCAGCTTCTCCGTAATCGTCACGGGAGCCTTCAGGTGGAACGTTACCCGTGTCTCCGAGGGCAACGTCGCCGCATCTCCCCGCGTCGCCATCACGCTGCCCGCGCCCGCGCCGCCGCCAACGCCCGCGCCGATCGCCGCGCCCTTGCCGCCGCCCGCGATAGCGCCGATCACCGCGCCAATCGCCGCGCCTGCGCCAACCTTCCCCGCGTCCTGCCGCCGCGTCTCTTCGGCGCGCCGTGCAAATCCGTCCGTCTGGATCGCCACCGTCTGCCCGTCCGATGTGCGCAGCCGCACCAACTCCACCTCCAGCGTCGAAACGCTCTTCACCCGCCCGCCCTTATCGCTCGCCACCACCCGGCCTTCCACCCGCGCGCCGTGCTCGGCGATGACAAAGCCGTCCACCACAAGCTCCTTGTCCAGCGTTGCGGTAAACGAATCGCCCGGCAGATTCCGCTCCGCTGTGAGCCCATCGACAAGGCGCACCGGAAGCATCGTCCCGGCGTTCAGCGTAACCCTGTGGGGCTCGGGCGGAGCGGACGGTGGCGGCGGAGTCACGTTCTCCGGCTCAATACGCGCGGGTGGAACTGGTTGCGGCGCCGGCGCGACGGGCGCGGGAGGGGCCGGCTCGGGAGCCGGCTGGGCCACCGGCACACTCGGCGGCGCGATCGCGGCCGCGGGCTGTCTCACGGCGGCGCGCTGCGTACGTGCCGGCTTGGGTGGCTGCCGTACCGGCTTTGCGATCTCGACGGGAGATGGCTTGGCCGGCGTGTCCGTGGCTGGCGCACTCGCCGGTTCCACCGGCGGCGTGACTGGCGGTGTGGCCGGTGCGGTCGCCGGCGGCGCTGGCGCCTGTGCCACTACCGGTGCGGGCGCCGCCGTTTGCGGCCTCCGAGCCACCTGCATGATCAACGCGCCCCCAATGGCGCCGGCGGCTAACAGTACTCCAACGTGCGGCTTCATCCCGTCAATCCCTCACAATTCCCAGTGACGAACTCAGGCCTCGCCAGGTTTCAATTCCGCCCCAATGATAAAATCAGACCAGCGCTCCCATGCAAGCCTTTCCCGCACAGTTCTCCATTGGCCCGGTGAAGCTCGCGCCCGCCACGGTCCTCGCGCCCATGGCCGGCGTGACCGATACCGTATTTCGCCGCTTCATTCGCAATCTCGGTGGGTGCGGGCTCATCATGACCGCCCAGCTCTTCGGCGCCGACCCCGCCGTCCTGGCCGAAGCCGCCCGTGTCTGCCAGGGCCTCGGCTTCGACATCCTCGATCTCAACTTCGGCTGCCCCGTCAACAAAGTGGTCAAGTGCAACGGCGGCTCCGGCCTCTTGCGCGATCTGCCGTTGGTGGCGCGGCTCCTCCGCGAAGTGCGCGCCGCCATCACCATCCCGTTCACCATGAAGTACCGCGCCGGCTGGAGCGATAACGACCTGGTGGCCGTGCCCATGGCCAAGCTCGCCGAGGATTGCGGGCTCGACGCCATCGCCCTGCATCCGCGTACCCGCGAGCAGGGCTACGCCGGCAAGGCCGACTGGAGCCGCATCGCCGCCGTTAAAGCCGCCGTCAAGATCCCCGTCATTGGAAATGGTGATATCGTCACCCCGGAGGACGCCCTCCGCATGGTCCGTGAAACCAACTGCGACGCCGTCATGATCGGGCGCAGCGCCAGTTCCAATCCCTGGATTTTCCGCCAGATTCAACAGTATTTGGCTACCGGCGCCTACGATGAGCCCAGCAACCAGGACCGCCACCAGATGATGCGCAGCTACTACGACATGCTCATCGCGCGCGCCGACCAAGATGCCGTCGGGAAAATGAAACAGTTCGCCACCTACTTCACGCACGGTGTGCGCCACGGCGCGCAGCTACGTGCCTCCATCTACACAGTGCACTCTTCCGCCGCCATCCTCGACATGGTGGACGCCTTCTTTAGTACCGAACCGGTTCCCGCTCAATGAAAAAAGTTCAGCTCATCACCGATGGCGCCTGCCTCGGCAATCCCGGACCCGGCGGTTGGGCCGCCGTCCTGCGCTTCAACGAACTGAAAAAGGAAATGTGGAGTTCCGCGAAGCACACCACCAACAACCGCATGGAACTCACCGCGGCGATTGAGGGGCTGAAGTCGCTCCGCGAGCAGTGCGAAGTGGAGGTGGTCACCGATTCGGAATACGTCAAGAACGGCATCACCACCTGGATCCATAGCTGGAAGAAAAAGGGCTGGCTGACCGCCGCCAAAAAGCCCGTGGTCAATCAGGACCTGTGGCAGGCCCTCGACGAACAGGTGAACCGCCACAGAACCACCTGGACCTGGACCAAGGGGCACGCCAACCACACAGATAACAATCGCTGCGACGAGCTCGCCACGCGCGCGGCACGGGAACAGTCTTCATCGAGCTGACGGTCAGCGAGCGGGATTACATTTTCGTAATCGCCAACTCGAGATCGAACTTCCTCGATGTGACCGGGTCGTCGAGCGACGCCACTGTAGTCGGTTTCCCCGGCACCACCGTGGTGTCTATCACCAGCTTGATCTGCGAGATGGTGGGAGCATTGGCGGCGTTCGGGCTCTTCTCCGGCATGATGGCCGTACTGATGTCCAAATCCCCGTGGATCGCGAATTTCGACGCAGCTTCGCCAACCACGAACTCGATGTTCATCCCGATATCGACATACGAGAACTGAGAATTGCCACCCACGCCGCCCGTTCCACCGCTGACCACCGGCACGCGGTTGCCCACTTTGAATACGGTCTTCACATTGCGGGTGACCAGCAACGAATACTTCCGCCCGGCCTTCCCGCCCGCCTCGCCTGAGTCGCGAATGGTGAAATCCACCTTATAGGCTGGGGTCTCCCGGCTGTCCTGTGCATGCACCACCACCACCGGGCCCAACAGAGCCGCGGCCATCATCCACGCTGAAAATCGCATTCCCGATCAGCCTCCCGCTAAGATGACGGTTCCCCACGGCGCCGCGTGCAGGGTTATCGTATACAGAAGTGCACCTATGAGACTACCGCGCGCGATTGCGCTTACCATCCTCGCCACTGCCCTGGCACTGGCCCAGACCAAACAGGCCATGGACGAGGAGTATGCCCGGCTGGTCAAGGAATGGACCACTGCCCCGGAATTCATGAGTCCGCTGGTGGATCACCTGCCCAAGGCGCCGGGGGTGCCGACCGTCAAGGACGTGCTGGGCTACTACGCCGGCGCTCCCAAGAAACTCACGCGGGTGGCCGATCTGGGCAAGTATTACCGCGCTCTCGCCGCCGCATCGAAGCGCGTCAGACTGCTGCCCGCCGGAACCACCGATGAAGGCCGCGAATGCCTGGTAGTCGCCATCGCCGATGAAGAGACCATTCGCAATCTCGATACCTACAAGGGCTACCTCGCCAGGCTCGCGGATCCGCGCGGCCTTTCCGCCGATCAGGCCAGACAGATCGTCGCCCAAGCCAAGCCCATCTACTTCTTGACCGGCGGACTGCACTCCGCCGAGACCGGCCCGCCGGAGATGCTGATGGAACTGGCCTACCGGCTGGTCGCGGAAGAAAGTCCGCTCTTCGATTCCATCCG
>JAPKZC010000869.1 GCA_026394025.1 Candidatus Solibacter sp. | reverse complement strand
CACCTGCTTGCCAAAGAACGCGTCGAGTGTGTCGATCTGGAATCGCGGCCGCCAATCGCCGGCGGCAACCATGGCGATGCCCCAGTATGGCATGGACGCCGCGGGGTCCAGCGCGGCAGCCTGCAAGAAGCTGCGCTCCGCCTCGCGCGCCCAGAACGAATGCATCTGCGCCACGCCCTGGTCGAAGAACTGCTGCGTCTCGGGGTTGGATGTGGTGATCGCCAGATGCACGGTGCCCGTGCCGGGCAAGATCTTCGCGGGCAGAGTCGGCGCAAGGGAACTCGGCGGCGGCGCGCAGTTGTCGCCGCCCTTCGGCTGCTGGGCGGCGGCCGCAGAGACGAGAGTCGCAAGAGCGAGAGTCAATGGCACGGCGAACTTCATGGTTGGTTCTCCAGTTGGCGCGCAATCAGATGCACGAGTTGATCCGGACGGTAGTTCGAGCCCTCGACCTGGGCTGCCAAGCGTCCATCGCGCCCGATGATGGAGGTGGTGGAATTGTGACCGATGGAGCCTTCCTCGGCCCAGTATATTTCGCCCAGCGACGCCGCCAGCGGAGCCACATCTCCGGTGAGGAAGCGCCAGCCCGATCCGGCGGCCCAGCGGTGGGCGTACGCGGCGAGAACGGCCGGAGTATCGAACTCGGGGTCCACCGTCACAGAGAGCAGCAGCAGGCTGTCCCCAGCCTGATCGCGAAAATGGCGTTGCAGTAGGGCGAAGTTGGCTGAAAGCCGTGGGCACACGTCGGGCAGCGGGCACCGGGTATAGATGAAATCGATGGCCACCACTTTACCTCGCAGATCGGCGTCGCGAACGGTGCGGCCGTGCTGGTCGGTGAGTTGAAAGGCAGGCAGAGCCGAACCGATGACAAGCTTCTCCGCGGCGGCAGGGAGGCCAGCATCCGGTGCACCGCTCGGCCGGATGTTCCGGGCGACCGACTGACCTTTGCTGACCACCAGATCGAACTCGATCCGTTGGCCCGGATGCAGCGCCGCCAATTCCGACGCGTTTTCCGCGCGAAATGGCATCAGCATCGCCGGCATATAGCGCGCGATGGCGCGATGCGACACCAGCATAGTTCGCGCCGCCGCGTCCACGGCAACGACAATTCCATCCACCGAATACGTCTTCGCCACGAGAGGCACGGCGAGGATCGCGACGAACGTAGCAAGGCTGCGCATTTTACCCAGGATTAGTAGGATTATACGTGAACTCAGCCTTCGCCCGCTGTGCGCGGTCCGGAAGACGCCGCCCTGGCGATGTTCGACGACATGCCGTTCGGGGATGTGATCCAGCCGCGCCTGGCCGCGGTGGCACAACCGGAATACGACATCGGGCATCAGGGCGTGGAACTGTTGATCGGGCGCATCACGGATAAGGATCCAGTTCACCTGCAACTGGACGCCTCATCGGCGGCTTTCCGGCGGTGCTAAAGAGGAGAGAAACTGCCCGCCAGGGCGGCGGCCGAGGATCTAGATTGCCCCTCGCCGGCCGGTCACCAGGTTAATGACGATGACCACTAGAGCCACGACCAGCAGTAAGTGGATCAGGCTTCCGCCAAGACTAAGGCTAAATCCCAAAAGCCATAGAATCAAGAATATCGCGACGATTGTCCAAAGCATAATTATCTCCTTGTGCCCATTGCTGAGCCGTTATTACTTCAACTCGGTGGCCTTTTGCTCTTTCACCTGCAACACGTTCACAACCTGCTGCACATTTGGAACCGCAAGCGCGACCTCTTCGGCCCGGGTGCGCTTTGATGGAGAATCAACCTCGCCCGTCAGCGTGACGACGTGATTCTTGACAGCATATTTTACGTTCTCGTGAAGATTGTTTACAATTAGAGCCGCATTCAGATTACTCGCGATGCCCTTGTCCAGATCCGAGTTCACCGTCTTTGCATCACTCTCGACGCCCGGCGGAAGCACTGCAATCTGGTTGGCGACAACCTGTGCCCCAGCGAGGGACCTTGCGATGGATTCGGCCTGTACCTTCTCAGCGTCTCTTGCCACGTGTCCGCCCAAGGTCACGATACCCTTGTCACGATCCTGACTGGCCGAGACATCCTTAAGTCCGGCCTGACTGAGCGATATGCGGATACTGTCAGTAACGTTGGCAGCCTTCGTGGACGCGGTGGAGCACCCTGTCAGAGTCGCGACGGCATATACCGCCAGCACGGACAAGCACAGTTTGAATGTTTGCATGTTTCTCCTTTTGCTACGACATCGGTCGATCTCTCTTCAGTGCACGAGAAGGGCCGAACGCTTCTGGACGGAATAGTCCAATTGGGCTGGGCACACCAAATGCACAACGGTTGGGCACCGTCCTCCGGGTGAGGCGCGTAACCATATGTGGTCACGGCACAACCTCCTGGGAGGGAGGCAACGAGAACGCACACTGGCCCTCCGAATGCACATGCAGAAGTGTATGCGCTTCTTCCAGATCAGAAGAGGAAGTGTGATCAGACATATATTTCGTCGTCTGGCGAAGCCGCCGCGGACTAACCCTGCGGCGAGCACGGCCGCGTCGCGTTGCTAGAGAAGTAGATATCCGCCCAAGGAGGCGCCGTGAATAAGACGCTGGGGATAGTCCTAGTTGCGGTCGGTCTGATCGGTCTTGCGTGGGGAAGTTTTACGTACACAACCAGCGAAAAGGTGCTGGACATCGGACCGATTCACGCGACTCGTCAACAAACACACAACATACCGCTGCCACCAATAGCGGGCGCACTGGCGCTGATTGGCGGCGTTGTACTTCTCGTCGCAAGCAGAAAGCAGTAACACTCCAGGCAGCCCTCGCCGGGGCGGCTGCGAGCTAACGTTCGGAAGAAAGGAAGACTTATCATGTTGATACTAATTATCGTGTTGTTGTTGGTTTTAGGCGGCGGTGGCGGCTACTATGGCCACAGCCGCTGGGGTTACGGTGGTGGCGCCGGCGTCGGGCTAGGCACCATATTGATGATTCTCCTCGTCGCCTACATGCTGGGCGGTCTCGGTGGCTTGAACTGAGTCTACCGTCACGACTCCGCGAATTCCTGAAGACACGAAGCCCGCACCAAGTCCGGGCAGAAAGTGACACCTTAGACATGTCCACTCGCCACAACAACGGATCACACTACGAGAACCACCAACGAGCTGCCGAGTTACTCGATGTTGCCGCACATGCCCATCGGGTTGCCGAGCAGCACGGAAATCAGGACCACCTGACGGCACATGAGCAGTCACGCCAAACCCTCGAGCACTCCCAAGAGGCTCATCAGCAGACCCAGGCGCCAAAGATTGGCCATGGCATCGCCGCATTCGGACATGATGACATCGCAGCCCGCGCTGGTGAACTCTGGCAGGCAAGAGGCTGTCCATACGGATCACCGCAGGAAGACTGGTTTCATGCCGTCGAAGAGTTGCGGTCCCGCAGCTACGGCCACTGATGTCGTACGGGACCCACGGACAGGTGGTTGTCTCGCTGAGTGAGTTGAGCCATGAAATCCGGGAAGCGCTGCGTCCTGACGATCAACGGCGGCTCGTCGAGCATCCGGTTCGCAGTGTAATGAGGAAGGCGAAGCGCAGCGGCGGCGGCTCGATGGAAGATCGACCGTATCGGTTTGAGCGGGCGCGAACCGACCACTGCACAGCGGCGGTCTTTCCTGCTGGATTGGCTCGAGGCGCAGCCTACCGCCCGAAGGCCGGTCATAAGGCAGATCACGAGTAGACCCGATATTGGCTAGCGCATTTACCGGATTTCCAGGCGCACTGGAAGGCCTTCCGAATAGGTTTTGCCATCGTGGGAAACCACCCGCATCGTGAGTTTATGCACGCCCGGTCCGAGCTTGGCAACCGGAAGGTAGAATATGAATCCCGAGGAGTCGTAGGCACGAATGTTAAAGTGCTGGCCGACATCGGGCCTTTCCCGTCCTGACTCGGCACGGTGCGGCCTGCCGTCAACCGCGACATCCACACCACCCGCGGCAGCTTTGTTCGCGCCGTCAACCGCCCAGCCGACCCCTGTCAAGGTGCCGGTGGCCGGCACCACCACAACCTCGGCTTCCAACGGGTTCATCACGTCTCCAAGCTTTTCCAGGTTGTACAGGGCCTTAGTATCGGAACGCATGAGAGAGGCGGTCATTCCGTCCTGCCGCAGTGCTTCTGTAGCGGGGGGGGCGGAAGTCGGAGACGTGGAGCAAGAGGCTGAAAAGAGCGCGCAGCACAGGCAGAATAACTGGATGCGCCGCATCCGGCAGAGGTTCATGGCATAGCTCCATTGCAAAGGGAGATCCAAAACTGAACCCGATTGTAGCTCCTGGCGGCAGCCGGCGTGAAGTCTCCGGCTGGCGTGCCGGTTCGGCCTCTACGATGAAGATTTGATCAGCCCTTACACAAAGCTCAATTTACGCGAGTAGTTGTTACAATATTAGCTTCAAATCAATCCTGAATGCCTACTAGTCCGAAAGGCGTCCCGCGTGATGGGGAACGACGGGTGATCGACCGGCCTGTTGGCGACTGGCGAGAGAGTTCGCGAGCCGTCAAAACGCTGGTGCTCCTGATCGCAGCCATGTGCGCGATGCACGTGGCATATTTGACGCTTTCCCGCATGGTCCCCAGCACGGACGAAGCCCACTACATGAGCGGTGCGCTCTACCTCGCGGAAGGGGTCCGAAGCGGCACATTCGCCGGCGCCTGGAATGGCTATATAAACGGGCTCGGTTTTAAGGCGCCCCTAGTGACCATTCCGGCCGCGGCTCTCATGTTGCTTTTCGGCGGGCTCGTTCTCCCCAGCAACCTCTCGCTGGTCGCTACGTTCGCGGCAGTGGGGCTGGCAGCATTCCGCTTATTCCGGCGGTGCGTGCGCCCTTCGCTTGCGGTCGCAGCGACGGGTATCTTGTTAGCCGCACCCATGGTTACGGGCCTAACCCACCGATTCTACGTGGAACTGCTTCTGTTGGCGCTCTGTATCTGGTACCTGGATGTTCTCGCGCAGAATCCGTGGCAAAGAACATTTGCGAGTTGTCGGCTCGGTCTGGTTGCCGGTCTGGGGGTCCTCTGCAAGTTGACCTTTCCGGGGCTGGTCGCGTTACCGACGCTGTACAGCCTTTACACCTACCGTGCGGCCTTTACGGGTAGTCCTCGGCAGGTTCTAAGATCCATGCTGAATGTGTTGCTGGCCGGGGCAGTTGCTCTGGCAGTCGCCGGCCCTTGGTACGCGCGCAACTTCAAGGCGGTCTGGGAGCATTCGAAAATGGCCGCTTCGGGGCAGGTCTATTACTATCCGCACTGGGTGCAAGCGGACCTCTCCTCGGGCCCCAACTTGTTCGTCGCGGGCGCCGCCTTCGCCGCCCTATTTCTGGTCGGTCGAGATCTGATGCGCCGGCGCATCGATCCCGCTGCCGCCCACGTTTGGATTCTCATTCTGCTGCTCGGCTTCGCGACGGCGCTCGCGTGCGCCACGACAGTCAATAAGGCTACCCGATTTTCGGTGACGTGGTTGCCAGCGTTCGCCCTCCTCTCGGCGGTGCTATGGGATTATTGCCCCGTCCAAACGCTCCGCAAGTATGGGGTCTACGCACTGGCCGGTCTTTCGCTTCTCCTCTCGGTGCAGATCTCATTTGGCATTCTGCCGATCGCACCAGTTCGTACCGGCGACCTGGTTCTATTCAGTTCCCGATTTCCTCTGAACATCCCGGGATGGTTTGACGATAACCATCCACTCGACCGCCGGGATTTCCGCCTTGGGTCCATTGACGACCTGATCGCCGCCGATGCGGCTAAGCGCTTTTCGGCCGGACAGGCGATTCACGCCCCAATGACTGAATTTGGGCTTCTCGTCAATTATGGTTACCTCAGCAACCTGAGCCGCTTTCACAAACACTCCATCGAATATCGTGGGTGGCGAGGGACCGTTACCACGGGTCCCGAAGCACCGGAGTACATCATCTCGTGCAAGGGTTTTAAGAGTGTATACCCAGGCGTACACTTCTTCGACTATTACCCGAATATCGAAGCCGACATGGCCTCGGGCAGGCTGCCTTACGAGCAGGTTGCTCGCATCGATGGACCCGAAAAGACGCGAATACTGATCTATGGCCAGAAACCACTGGCATCTGTGGCCGAGACATCTAAACAGGATGGCAAGCTCTACATCGAGGCGGAACACTTCAACCGGGGCAATGCGACCATCGATAACGGCGAGCACGGGTACGGCCTGAATATCGGCGTGATCATCAGCCTGAAACCGCCGCCGACGTTCGTCGAATATGATTTCGAATTGCCGCGGGATGGCAAGTACCAAATCGAGTTGCGCTATGCCTCGGCCACACCGCGTGCGGTCCGCGTTCTGCTGGACGGGACCCTGGTGACATCGCACGCTGCCGATGCTGTAACCGGCGGATTCGAGCCCGCAAGCCAGCAATGGAAGCCAGCGGGCGTTGTGGCTTTGAAGAGCGGAAAACATGTGTTGCGCGTGGAAAGCGACAACGTGTTTCCGCACATCGATCAGATTCTGCTTGCGTTTGTACAATAAGGTTTGAACATATTATGAAGATCACGCTTTGTCTCTGCTTCGTGTCACTGGTGTTCCTGGCCGGCTGTGGCACGCCCTCCACAGGTCCGGTGTCTCAGGGCCAGAATACTATTCAAGCGGACGGCATTACGCCCAAGCTGTCCCCCTCGACAACACCCACTCTCAGCAACCTGGAGAAGATCAATTCCATAGTAGAACCTTCCATTCACCAGCCGGTCGTAATCTCCGCCGCCGAGGAACTGACCGCCAGCGGGTGGGCGGTGGATCAGAGCGCCCAGTCCGAAGCGTCCGGCGTCGAGATCGTGATAGACGGCAAGGCCTACCGCGCCAAAACAGGCATCGAGCGTATGGACGTCGCGAACTACCTCAAGGTCCCGGCTTACAGCCGCGCTGGGTTCAGCTTCTCTGCTCCCGCCGATGCTTTCGGAAGGGGGAAGCACCAGCTTTCGCTGCGCGTCATTGCCAAGGACGGCAAGAGTTACTTCGAAACACCCGCGGTAGCGATTAATGTGGAATAGAGTTCAGCGATCGGAAAAGTGGATCTACCGTTCGGCCATCGCATTCGTGCTTGTGTTTTGGGTAGCACACGTCGTATCCCTGCCGGTTGAAATCACGTACGACGGTCTCGGGTATATCGACCTTTCCGACGTACTGGGGTCGCCGCGTTTCCCGGCAGACTGGAACCAGTCGCGGACGCCGCTGCTTCCGCTGTCGCTGAAGATTGCGTTTTTGGTTTTCGGGCGGCAAGCCATCTCGGCGATCCTCGTCCCAGCCCTGTACGCGCTGGCGGGAATCCTGCTTTTGGGCGCCTCGGTAAAGCGGGTGGGCGGCAGGTTGGCAGCGGCCGGGACGCTGGTATTGGTTTCGGTGTTTCCCACCTTGGTGGCTTATCAGCACTCCGTTCTTACCGAATCGGGAAGCTTCTTTTTTGTCTCGCTGACACTGTACATACTGCTATCGCCGTCAAAACGGCCCTGGCTGCGGACCGCCGCGCTGGCCTTGGCGCTGGGCGCCGGATTCTACTGGCGGCAGAACGTCCTCACGCTCGCGCCGGTTGCGGCCCTGCTCCTCGGGTTCGGGATGTGGCGCGAGTTTCGAACGCCTTTTCGGGAATTCCTACGAACCCACCATCCTGCCGAGCTTCTCCCCCTGTGGCCACTCGCCGCGCATATGCTCGCTGTTGTGTTAGTTTCGGCTCTGCTCACAATGCCGTGGTCACCGTATCTGCAGACCGCCGCTCTTCGCGACGTCAGCCTTCAGCAAGGCGTGCTCCGGCAGTCACTGCTTCCGCCCGAGCATCCTTTCGTTGGACCATACCGCGACGACTATTACCGGGCGATTCGGAGTTCCATCTACCATCGCAATTACCTCTCAGGTATGCGTTGGGACCTGATGAGCGAGTTGGCCGGGAAGATCTGGGCGCGTCCTGTTCCGAAACCGATGCCACAGTTCTTTTTGGAGCTGGTGAAACAGAATCCCGGCAGGTATCTGAACGGGCTGGGACGCACTTTGCTTTTCTATGCCGGCGTGAACGGCGTGGAGAGCGATAACCGCAGCTTTCGAGACGAGATACTTTCTGAGACGCTCCAGGGTTCGAAGATCAGCGTTGGCCCAGAGCCGTTGCGCTCACGAATCCAGCACGATTTCGAGCAGCGTACCACATCGTCCCTGATCATGAGATTCGTTCGCGGCATGATTTTTGTCTACGAACCGCTACTAATCCTCGCCAGTATCCTTACGGTGCTCGGATTGGCAACGGCGATCCTGCTAAGGGACGTACGGCTACTGGCTTTCTGCGCCATTCCTTGCGCCTACGCCCTCAGCTACGCCGTCATCCTTGTGTCCCTGGACCGCTTCATGGTGCCCGTCTACCCGCTGTCGCTGGCAAACGCCATCCTGGTACCTTTGGCGCTCTATCGCCGCTTCGGCGCCAAGGGGCGGATGGCACTGGAGCGGATACTCGCCGCCGCCCGCCCGGATATTCCGCCTCCAGCAACAGTGCTCGCGCCCCGGGTCCGCAACGCTTCGCAACCTCCACTTCCCCACGTTGAACTTTCACCACTTCCTGTTGAAATCGCAGGCATTCAGGAGGAAGACGGCGCCGGAATTGAACCGCCTGGCAGTGTGCGGCGGTGGACTCCCGCGGTGATTGTATTGCTCCTGCTTCCGATGCACATGATCGCGGCGCTGTTTCAGTTGCACCACCGCATCCCCTGGGGCGATCTGGTCAATCTGTTCTGCTCTACGGAACTATACAATGGCCTGACATGGTCGAAATTGATCGCTTTTTCCAATGAGCACAGAGTCGCGTTCACACGCCTGGTCGTCTTCTTTGACTACACTGTCCTGCACGGCGCCAATCTGTCGCCGTACGTTGCGGCCGCGGCCCTGGGATTGCTCCCGCCAGTTGTCTGCTATTTCGCGTTTCGCCGTCTCGCGCCGGGCTCCCTGACGCGCGGACAGGCTTTGGTTGCCGGCTCGCTGAGTATGGCGATTTACTTCAATGGCAACCAGACCATGACACTATTCGACCCGATCATGCTCCAGCACTACTTCGTGAATGCGTTCGCCCTGGCGGCGGCCTGGGCGCTCTCGGTGCTGCTCTTTGGAGACGTGCGCCGCGCGGGCTTCGCCGCCGCCGCGCTTTTCGCCGCGGGATTTTGCGGCAGTTTTTCCAGCGCCACGGGTATTCTGATTGTCCCTGCTACAGGGCTGGCATCCGTCGTCATTTTGGCCGCTCGCGGTTGGAAGGCCCTCGCAGCGCGTTGGAAGGCGCTTGGATTCCTGTTGTGGGCGCGCCGTTCTGGAGGCAGACGTGGCCGCTGGAACACTCCTCACCTCTCTGGCTCGTTACTCTCGCCAGCCTGGTGTTTGTGGCGGTGGCCGGATGGGTGGCGGTCCAGGTCTTCCGTCAGCGCACGTCACTCGGCCGTTTTGAGGCATTTCACGTTGCCATCATGTCCTTCGTGCTGATCACCGCTATTCTCGGGTCTTTCTTTCGTGGCGCGGGCGACGTGGGACAGGGCTTCAACAAACGGTATGCCGTCACCGCCCTGCTCTTTTGGCTCTCCACGATATCGTTGGGAATCCGTTACCGGCCCCGGATCCTCTTCGGGCGCGACGGCGCCCGGTCGCGCCGGGTTTTCTTCATCAGCGCCGTCATAGTGACTGGGCTGCTCCCTCTCCACCTCTCCGAAATCCACACGTGGCTATGGTTAAAGGACCGGCTGAGCGAAACCGCCGCGACGGTGGGATCGGGAATGTTCGATTACGTCCGAGTAAAGAGGCTCTACTACGATGACGGCGAGGGTTACCAGTTGATGGGGATTTTTCGTACGCAGCAGGTCTATTTCTTACCACAATACCCGCTCCCGGCATACCCATTGGACAGCCGCTACCGCGTCCGGGGTCGATTCCGCCCGGGCCTCGAGGGTTCGCCGCAGTTGCTGGACGAATATCCGGGACGGTCGGGTTACATCATCATTGGAAGCATGCCTGCCGGGGCCGTCGCCACCGGGCCGCTAGTTGTCACCGACGCGGAAAACAACGTAGTAGGATACGGGCATGTTTCGCAGGTCCCTGACCGTTGGGCTCCGTTTGCGTTGCCCAATTCCTGGTTTGCGGCGTTCCGAAATCCCTACGGTTCCCCTTCGGTCAAGATATACGCCGCCCGGGGCTCCGACGCGTACGAACTCGCCCGCATCGCAGTGCCGGCGAAGTCTACGGGACCGCTACCTGCTCCCAGCGGCTGTCTAATCGCCGGCGTGAGCGACGTGTTCCTTGAGAAACTGAACGATGTCAAGGATCCAATCACCGGAACACCGGTGGTAATTTCCCAGCCCGCCCCGGTCCTGCTCAAAGGCTGGGCAGTCGACCGTAGTGCCAATTTGCCGGCTCCGGGCGTAAAGGTATTTCTCGACGGCAACCCTCACGACCTCTCTTACGGCTACCCATCGCCCGATATCGCAGGCTATTTCAAAAACCCCGCATATGCGAATATCGGCTTCAAGATGGAGTTGCCAACCACGGGGCTAGCCAAAGGCAAGCACACGCTGTTCTTCCGCGTGTCCACCCGCCAGCCCCCCGGTTGCCGCCAGGGCGGGATCTACCTGTTCACACTGAAATGAAGGCGGAGAATCGTCTGTTTCTCACATGGTGGCATCCAACTGAGTAAGCCGGGCAAGAAACAAGAAACACACGCGGGCTTCGCGCCCAGGCAGGGCGATGTGACGGACTGATTCACTCGACCGCCGCCCTGCTACAACCATTTGGGAAGTGCGGTACACTGGGTTTTCCGAACGGGCGTCTGTGGGCCCGATTCTCAACCCACAGCCAAACAAGCGCATGCGAAAACCTCTACTTTCCCTCATGGCAATGTTCCTTGCCTCTTGCGGTTCCACCGACGGCCCGTCTGTCGTGATTCAAGCCGAAAATTTCAATCGGGGCACCGTCACAATCGATAAGGGAGAGCACGGCTACGGTCAGGGAATCGGCGTCATTCTGACGTTCAAACCCTCTGCGTTCGCTGAATACGATATCGAGATCCCGAAAAGCACAAACTACAGCGTGGAGATCCGTTGTGCATCGGCCGGTCCCCGTCCGGTGCGCGTGCTTGTAGACGGGCAACTGGTCACCGAACATGGGGCTGAAGGGACAACCGGGGGGTTCCTGCCCGAGCATCAGAAGTGGCTTGAAGGGGGTGTGGTTTCTCTGACGCGGGGTAAGCACATGCTTCGCCTGGAGAGTGACGGCGTCTTTCCGCATATCGATCAGTTGCGGCTCAGCGCTACGAGTAAGGCGGTCACTACGAAGTCGTAGTTGGATATCCTTATGGACATGCAAGAGAGGATTCGCGGCATCATTGCCAAAATCGCCAAGCGGGAAGTCACCATCGGACCTGATGAATCGCTGTTCGATTCAGGCGTCCTGGATTCGTTCGCACTGATAGACATGGTCGGCCTGATGGAACATGAGTTCCAGGTCAAAATTCCAGACTCAGACCTGAACCCCCGTAAGCTCAGCTCGATTTCCAGGATTGAAAGCTATCTGGAGACTTTGAAGTAAGGTTGGCGACGTGGCATTCTTAAGGGCCTTTGGCAGATACCTCCCTGCACGAGTGGTAAGCAATGTCGAAATCGGTGCGCACCTGGGCGTGGAGCCTTCGTGGATCGAACAGGTTTCCGGTATTGTGGAACGGCGGTTTGCAGCGGACGATGAAACGGCCGTCGATATGGCCGAGCGGGCAGCCCTCCACTGTCTGCAATCAGCCGGTGCACCTGCGGGGGACATCGGGATGTTGATTATGGCGAGTGGCACTGGCGCGCGCCGCTTCCCGGGTCCTGCCGCTGTGGTGAGCCACCGCCTTGGGCTTGCCGGTGTGCCGGCTTTGGATTTGCCGATAGCAAGCGCCGGGTCTATCTTCGGTCTTTGCCTCGCCGCGCAACTGACTCCGTCTCATGGGAACGTGCTGGTAGTGGCGGCTGAAAAGCTGTCGGAAGTGATCCTCCGGCAACCAGTGGAACCTGGCACGGCAGCGCTGTTCGGAGACGGAGCCGGAGCTTGCCTGGTTAGTACGAGCGGAGGCACGGCGGAGATCCTGAGCTGTACCATGCATTCAGACGGCGCCTTCGCCGAAGACCTCCGGCTCGATTTTGGGGGGCCGGTCGTGATGAATGGGCGGTCTGTTATTCTACAGGCGTCTCGCAAAATCCCACGATGTATCCTGCAGGTGCTGGAACAGACTGAAATTCCACCTGGCCGGGTTGGGGCATTCATCCTCCACCAGGCAAATCGCAATTTACTGGATGCAGTCTCCCGGGCACTGGGTGTCCCACCAGACAGATTCTATTGCAACATTCAAAGGTATGGGAATACGTCCTCGGCCTCCATGCTGATAGCGGCTTCGGAGTGGAGCGAGACGGCCGGCAGCCGGTCCGGTGAACCGCTCGTTTTTGCCGGCTTTGGCGCGGGTTTTCATTGGGGCGCCCTGGTGGCCGTGGGGGTTCCCGCCTAGCGGGCTTTCCGGCGTACCACGGAAGGGAAGTCGGTGAATTGCCGGGAGTAGGATAAGTAACTGTGTCATTTACGTCGATAACTTTCATCTTCTATTTCTTACCGGCCTTCCTTTTCGTGTATCTAGCCGTCTCGCACACATACGCGCGAAACCTCGTACTGCTACTCGCCAGCCTCTCCTTTTACGCCTGGGGGGAGTTTCGCTATGGATGGTTCTTACTCCTCTCAATTGCCGTGAACTATGCTCTCGGACGGCTGATTGAGACACGGCAGGGCAGAAAACGGGCCGTCGTTCTGTGGATGGGTATCGGCCTCAATCTCGCTGGGCTGGCGGCTTTCAAATATGTTGCATTTACCAACTTCCTGTTTCGGGTGGGCGATCCGCTGCTCCAATTTCTCGGAATGCCGGCAGTGGCCCTGAAGCTCCTTCCGCCCCTCGGCATTTCATTCTTCACGTTCAAGGCAATTTCATATTTAGTCGACGTCCACCGCAAGGACGTTCCCGCGGAACGCGATCTGTTGGTGTTTGCCACCTACGTGGCGATGTTTCCCCAAATTCTCGCAGGCCCCATCGCTCGCTACGCGGATTGCCACGGGGAAATGAAAACACGGAAGGTGAAGCTCTCAACGTTCCGCCTGGGAGCCGAGTGTTTCGTTATCGGACTGGCACAGAAGATGCTCATCGCCAATACGCTGGCAGCACCGGTGAACGCTGCCTTTTCGGCCGCGGCGCCGGAGTTGACAACGTCGCTCGCCTGGATCGGCGCGGTGTGTTACACGCTCCAGATCTACTTCGATTTCGCCGGTTACACCAATATGGCCATAGGGCTGGGACACATGATGGGCTTCAAGTTCCCACCCAATTTCAATTACCCCTATGCGGCGCAGTCGATCACGGAGTTTTGGCAACGCTGGCACATTACTCTATCGACGTGGCTTCGAGATTACCTCTGGTTTCCGCTCGGCGCAAATCGCAAGGGCACGATTCGTACGACGGCGAATCTGCTGCTGGTTTTTGGTATCTGTGGAATTTGGCACGGAGCGGCATACACATTCCTGGTTTGGGGACTCTTCCACGGTCTGCTGCTTGCGGCTGAGCGTGCCGGATTTCTCTCGCTGCTCTCACGGTTTGGGCGCCCCCTGCGAACGGCGTATGCGGTAACAATGGTGATGATTGGATGGGTGCTGTTCAGGGCGGATTCTCTCTCCGCCGCGGGAACGTTCCTGTCGGCCATGGCAGGGCTGAACCCCGCGTGGTCCGGTGGTGCTGCTCCGCCGAGGCTCTCGCCGCTGCGTTTTCTGTCCCCGGACGCCGTCCTGGCTTTGACGTTCGGAGTCCTCTTCGCCTTCCCGTGGTCCGTAGAATCGTTGTGGCGCAAGATGGGCGTGCGCGATCCGCGGTTGCCTCTGGTACTTCGAGTTGCTTCGGCGCCGGCTCTGCTGATTATCTTCGTAGTTGCACTGATGGCGATTGCGGCAGGCAGCCACAATCCGTTCCTGTATTTTAGATTCTAGGAGAACCTGCAAATGGTCACGAAGGTGGGAATGGGACCGGCGAAAGAAGGTGGAAACATCGGCCACGCTGCGTTTGTCTTCGTGTTTGCGGCCATTCTATGTTCAGGAGTAATTGTAAGAGTTGCTGGCCTTAGCTGGGGCAACCTCATCGAGAAGCGCGAGCTCAGCGCTGTTCCCAACTGGCCTTCCTCCTTGAAGCAGTGGGAGGAGTTGCCAAGTGCTTGGGACCGGTACGCCAGCGACAACTTCGGCTTGCGCAATGGACTGATCGCTTGGAATAGTTATATCCACTACAAACTGGGCGTCTCTGCCCAACCGAAGTTGATGGTGGGAAACCAGGGTTGGATCTTCTACGTGGGCGGCGATATCAACTGGGATTTCTTCCGTGGTGCGAACGGGATTTCCGACGCGCAGTGCAAGGCATGGCTGGACCGCATGGAGCAGCGGCAGAAGTGGCTGGCGGAACGGGGCATCCGCTATGTCATTCTGCCGGCCCCGGTCAAGCCTACGATTTATCCGGAGCGACTGCCCTACTGGGTTCGCCAGGCGGCGGGGAAAACGATAGTCGATCAACTCGTTAGTGCCGCGGCCGCCCGTCACATCAACCTCGTGGATGTTCGGCAACAACTCATGCAGCGGAAACTGCAGAGCGCCACGTATACCGCTTACGATACCCACTGGACTTCCGAAGGAGCCTTTATTGGCTACCGTGCAGTCATGGAGAAACTTGGCCCCATACCGGGTTTGGTGCCGTTAACGCGAGATACCATTCAGTTGAGTCCCACGCCTCCGGAACGAATTCAGCAAGATATGCTCCTCATGCTCGGTGTCGATCGTTTTATGCGGATTCAAGGCGTGGAATACGTGCCTCGGCACGCCGCCAGCGGTCGAATCCAGTTCCTAACGGCGCGGACCGACAGGGACAGCCCGCAACTGATCACCACCGGGGTTGAAAACACCTCGCGGATCATGTTGGTGCGGGATTCATATGCGACCGCAATGCTGCCCTTTTTTAATGACACATTTGGATCGCTCCTCGTTACTCACGTGCAGGATGGTAGTTTTCCCCAAGCGTACATCGAGCAGTATCGCCCCGATATCGTTCTCCTGGAAGTACAGAAGGCTGGCTTGGGTGCGATGTAGCAAGCTTGGTATTGCTCAGTTGACGGTCCAACTGCCCAGAGCCCTCCAGGAAGTCGTCGACGCACCGGCGGCATCCTGCGCGTACAGATTGACGATCTTGGAACCGGCGAATGCCGGTTTGAAAACGAGAGCGACAGTGAGGGCGAGGGTACTGCCACTGGCCGTGACCGCTGAACCAGTCCCGTTGATCGTGCACTGGCTGTTCTGTACCGTGGCGCCCTGGCCCGGTGTCACGGGACCGAGCGCCGCGGTATAACTGTCGTTGTACAACCACAGCGTGTTTGCGGCGCGGCTGTAGTGGAGGTTGCAGACCGGGCCGCTGGAAACAGGGGCGATCAGCACCTGGAACCAGTCGATGTCCTGGGCGCCATCCGGGTCGGAAAATGTGAACGTGAATGTTTGTGCGGCTCCGCTGCCCGACGCCGGGTTGACCGACACTGCCGTCGGAGGCTGATTCATCACTCCCGGAACAGACCAGGTTCCGAGTGAACGCCATCCGCCGGTCGACGCGCCGGCGAGATCCTGCGCATACAGGCTGATGGTCTTGGCACCGACGAATGCCGGTTTGAAAACGAGAGCGACAGTGATGGCGAGAGTATTGCCACTGGCCGTGACCGCTGAACCAGTCCCGTTGATCGTGCACTGGCTGTTCTGTACCGTGGTGGCCTGGCCCGGTGTCACGGGACCGAGCGCCGCGGTATAATTGTCGTTGTACAACCACAGCGTGTTTGCGGCGCGGCTGTAGTGGAGGTTGCAGACCGGGCCGCTGGACACAGGGGCAACCAGCACCTGGAACCAGTCGATATCCTGTGTGCCATCCGGGTCCGAAAACGTGAACGTGAAGTTCTGTGTGGCTCCGCTGCCGGAGGCCGGGTTGACAGAAACGGCTGTCGGAGCCTGGTTGGCTGCCGTCTGGATCTTTGCCACGAACGCGTTGACTCCCTGCGGCGGGGTGCTCTGGTATGCGCTGGCGGTCACCGGAAATGAGCCGGAAACGGTGAGGCCAGTCAGATATGCGGCACTCCCGCCGATGGCCAGTGCCAATGCGCGGTCGTCTCCAGGGCCCCCCAGCAGGGTTGAAAATACTACGGTACGTCCATCGCTGGCGACCCCTGCCAACCAGGCGTCGAAACCTCCGCTGAAACCCGACCCGCCCACGACAGGAAAATCCACTGAACCGGTAAATCCAGCGACCCACGCCTGACCTCGTGAATCCACCGCGATGGCATTGCTCGCATCCGCTCCGGAGCCGCCAATCAAGGTCGAGTAGATCAATCTCGGCGTGCCCGTCTGCAACTTGGCAACGAACACATCGTAGTCGCCGTGTCCGGCCGCCGGGACCGAACCCGCCGGAACCGGGAAATCGCTCGACAGTGTGCTCCCCGTGACGTATATTCCACTGCTGTCGATCGCAATGCCGTTGGCTTGTTCCGTGCTTCTACCACCCAGGTATGTGAGCATGTTCCAGGCGGTACCGGCCGGAGTCAAACACGCGATGAAAGCGTCTCCAAATCCAGACAACGCCGCTTGCACCGCGTTGCGAACCGGTAGGTTGGCGGAATCCGTGTAGCCCGCAATGCAAGATTGCCCAGAAGCGTCTACTGCGACGGCGGTTGCCAAGTCGTTTCCTGGGCCACCGAGCAATGTCGAGTACACCAGAGTATTGCTGGAAAGGTCGATCTTCGCCACAAACGCATCGTAACTACCGCCTCCGAAGACCCGCTGGGGTGCGCCCGCAGTCGTCGGAAAAGCCACCGAGTTAGTGTACCCGGAAAGGTACACATTGCCAACTGAACCGACTGCCACGCCGGTCGCCACGTCCGTCCCGGCGCCACCCATCGCCATAGCAGAGACAAGCCGGCCCGAGGGGTCAAGTCGCGCGACGAAGGCGTCATCCATCCCAGCCCACGTGACGGTCCCACCTGACTGGGGGAATCCACCGCCTCCAAACACGCCAGCCACATAGGCACTTCCCGAGGCATCCACTGCAATGGCACGCCCGCTGTCCTGGCCACTACTCGCCAGAATGGTTGTGTACAGCACTCGCGACCCGTCCGAGCTCAACTTGGCAATGAATACATGCCGGCCCGCACTAAGGCCCGGGTTGTATCCCGCCGTGAGGAAGGCGCCCGAGGTGGTCTCCCCGGTTACGTACGCACAACCCGAACTATCGACTGCGATGCCGTAAGCCACATCCCAACCACTGCCGCCGAGATATGACGAAAACGCGACCAGGGGGTCTATCACTGTGGCGAACCTTGTGTCATAATCCGCGAGCTCCAGGCCAATCAAGTTGCCGGAAATGGTGTAGGCGGCAGGAATTGTCCTGCGTTTGCCATTGCGCAGTTGATACGCTCTGGGAGCGCGATGGGACAAGGGGCCCGCGGCGGTTTCTATCACAAGATTGCCGGATCCATCCAAGTGCATTTCGGTGGCCCCCTCAATGCGCAACCGGATTCGATTGGCATCGGAGCCTGGCGCCAGATGAAACTGGTACTCTACGCCAGACCGGCGGGCCAGCCACAACATGTCCACGCCGGAGTAGACACCCGGAAAACGTATGCTGGTGTACTCCGGAACTCCAACGTGCCAATCTTGGGGCGCGTTTCCGGCGTAGTAATTCGTGAACGACGATTGCTGGTCATGGGGTTCGCCCTCGGGACATCCGGGCGCCCCTTCCAGATTCATCGTGATGTACGAAAATTCGCCTGGGGTCTTCTCCAGACCGTACGTGGCCCGGCCACCACAACCCAGCGCGATCAGGTACCCTGGCGCGCGGCTGACGTACCGGACTTCCGGTGCATGTTGTCCCACGTTGGGCTCGAAATGCAGCAAGGGTCGGAGAGTTCCGGGGATAGCACGGGTGTGCGCAATACCGCCGCACAGCGAGAGTAGTACGATCGCCGCCGCGCACGAGGTTCGGTGTGCCATGTCATTGGTATGATCGGCGGAGCAGAGGACAAACTTTAGCCGATTTGGTGAACCGGCCGATGGCGTGCCGGGCAGTGTCGTCGAACGGCGATATCCCGTTATTTAATTCTCGCTTCTGTCCAGAGCTTCCTGATGAACCGGAGTCCTGTACCGACACTCGGTGCTCCGGTCTCGCCGGCGACGCGCTGCCCCTCAACCGTGGGAAATTCGATGATGTTCAACCCGTGCTTCATGGCGCGCATCGTCATCTGGTATTCAATCGTGTAATCGCGAGAGTCAAGTTGTAGAATGCGGGTTGCGCGGGCGGTAATCGCCCGGTAGCCGTTGATTGAATCGGTAATATACGGGCCCTGTTTGCGGAACATGAGGTTTGCCAGGAGGTTGAAGCCGTTGTTGGCCCACTTGCGCATGCGTAGAACCTGGTGATCCTCCTCATTCACCGCTCCCTTCATCATCCTCGAAGCGATGACCAGGTCGGCGCCCGCTTCCAGGTGCTTGCGAAACTTCGGCAGGTCGGCTACATCTTCGTTGCCGTCCGGCGAAAAGAACAGAAACGCGTCGGATTGGAGGTCACGAAAAGCCAGCAGAAATGCTTCGCCGCGTCCGCGGCGGCTCTGCCCGATCACGCGCACGCCCCGCTCCTTGTAGAACTCAAGCGTCCCGTCCGTCGATCCGCCGTCGATGGCGACCAGGTCGTCGTAACCTGCTTCACGGGAGGGGGGTGGAATCAACGGATAAATCTTCTCCAGACACTCGCGTTCATTGCGAGTGAGAAGACAGAGGGTAATGTGCATGTTCCGCGTACCAGTCTACCATTCGACGAAGCCCATCGCGGAACGGCACACGGCTCTGAAACCCCAATTCCCGCATGGCCTTGGAGGTGTCGCAGCGGCGGCGCGGCTGGCCCGTCAAGCCAGCGGGCTGGAACTGCGGCTCCACCTTCACACCACGTGCGTCCGACACCAGCCGGCCGACTTCGCGGGCCACCTCGCCGATCGTGATTTCCTCGTCGGCGCCCAGATTGACGACGTCGGCAACCGCGTACCGGGCCGCGATTTCGACCAGGCCGCGGGCGAAATCGTCCACGTACAGAAACGAGCGGGAATGCGACCCGTCGCCCCAGACGTCGAAATGGCCCGACGGGGTCTCGAACGCCTTGCGAATCAAAGCCGGAATCACGTGGGAAGTGCTGGGGTCAAAGTCGTCGCGCGGGCCGTAGCCGTTGTATGGGCGCGCAATCGCCACCGCCAGTCCGAACTCCTTGGCATATTGGGCGCCCAGATACTCCTGCATGCGCTTGGCCCAGCCGTAACCCGAATTGGTCGGCTCCGGCTCGCCCACGAAGCCCTCTTCTTCGGGCGTCGGCAAGCTGCAGAAGCGCGGGTAAACGCATGCGGAACCGGTCACCAGAAACCGCTCCACCCCAGCTTCCTGTGCGAAAATGCTCGCCGGGTGTGCGAAGTTGTATTCCAGCCCCGCCACCGTTGCGGCCAGATTCAGCACGATGGAAGCGCCGCGGATCCCCTCGCGGGTCTGGCTTAGCGATTCCAGGTCACAGGTCCGAAGTTCGACACCGTCAGTTACATCGGTGAGAAACCCGGGCCCTCCGGTGCGCGAGAGCACGATGCAGCGTGCCCCTAGCGCGAGTAACTGCTCCACCAGGTGGCTGCCAATGAAGCCCGTTCCCCCCGTGACTGCCACGGTCTTGCCGCGGAAAAAATCGCGGGTTGCGGGATGAAAATCGCAGGCACCGTACATCGAACGGTAAGTCATAACCGGAATCTTGCCGCGATGCCCTGCTCCTCCAGGTCGGCCCTCAGCATGATGAGGACCAGCTCTTCGAAGCTGGTGCGCGGGAGCCAGCCCAGCTTCTGCCGCGCTTTGGTCGCATCGCCGAGCAACAAATCCACTTCCGCCGGGCGCAGATAACGCTCGTCCATGACGACAAAGTCCCGCCAATCCACGCCAATCAGGTGCGATACCTGGTCCAGAAAATCGCGCACGCTGTGGGTGCACCCGGTTGCGATCACGTAGTCGTCAGGTTCGTCCTGCTGTAGCATCATCCACATCGCCTCCACGTAGTCGGCCGCGTAACCCCAATCGCGCTTGGCGTCGAGATTGCCAAGGTAGTTACGGGTGACGAAGGTCTCGCCGCGGCGGGGGCTCTCGTGGTTGAACAGAATCCCGTTGGAAGCATGCAGGTGGTATGCTTCGCGGTAATTCACCGTTTGATGGAAGGCGTACACCTTGGCACAGGCGTACGGGCTGCGCGGATGGAACGGCGTGGTTTCCTTCTGCGGGGTCTCCTGCACCAGCCCATACATCTCCGAACTGGAGGCTTGGTAGAATCTGACGGCCGCGCCCGTCCCGCAAACGGTGCGAATGGCATCGAGCATGCGTAGCGTCCCTAGGGCAACCACGTTGGCGGTATAGATGGGCTCGTCGAAGGAGACACGCACGTGGCTCTGGGCCGCCAGGT
>JAPKZC010000073.1 GCA_026394025.1 Candidatus Solibacter sp. | reverse complement strand
GGCCAGGAACTCGCTCTTGGACCGGCTGGCCGCTTCAGCCGCCTCCTGGGCTCTCCTCATCTGCTCTTCGGCCCGCTTCTGGTCGCTGATGTCGATGAAGGTCTCGATGAATATTGCCTCGCCCCGACTCAACATCGGACAGACGCTCTTCAGAACCGGAACCTCACCTCCAGCCTGAGTCAGGAGAGTACGTTCGAATTGGTCTGTACTTTGGCCCAGATCGTTGATGGGGCATCGGCCGTCTCCGCCCGGGCAAAACACCGAACGGCATACCTGGCCCACTACTTCTTGCCGCGGCTTGCCGATCATTTGCGCGGCGTGCCGGTTGATGTCCAGGATGTGGTAATCGCGCGGGTCCACGGTCATGATACCCACCGGGAGCGATTCGAAGAGGGTCTTTAGGTAACACTCCTTTTCCTCGATCTCCGACCTCGCCGCCTCAAGTTCCGCCACGATCTCCGCCGCGTACGCGTTGGCTTCCGCCACTTTCTCCGCCTGCAAGCGGAGGCGCCGGTTCTCCTCGAGCAGGCGCTCGATCTCTTCCTGGGGGCTGGCGGGTTCGGTCATGTGGATAGCCGGCTTCATGTCAGAATGTCAACGGTCGGACTCCGCCCCATCTGAACGGCCACGGAAGCCGGCGCTCCAAAAAGTACCCGGGCCGATACGGGCTGAAGCCCCGGCACCTCCGGCTCGTCGGCTTCCGGCGGAAGCGCCCATCGGGCGCCGTGCCGCGCGAGAAAGAGCCTTGCGGGCATGCCGCACGCGCGCCGCGCATCCCGCAGACCTGAGTAGATGATAATGACCTGGATCCCAGCCTCTCGCCCATTGGCCCACCTCAAATCAGCAGCGAGGACCCCGAGTTTTGGACAGCATCCAGGCAGGTTGCAACCCCTCCAAACTCGATCCCTTCCAGCATCTCTTCGCGCCTCAAGCCCATCACTTCCATAGCGGTCTGGCACGCCACCATCCGTACCCCCAGTTCTCTGGCCAGCAGAAACAGGCTCGCCAGCGTCTCCACGTGGCGCTTCCGCAGCACATGGCTGAAGAACGGCCGTCCCAGACCGAGCATGTTCCATCTCGACAGCCGGAGCTTCTCGGGTCCGCGAGGCAACATCGCCGTCAACAACCGGTCCGTGAACCCCTTCCCACGGAAGTTGTTCTCCTTTCTTACGGCCGCCAGCGCCCAGAAAGTGAAGAAGATGGAAACTCTCATCCCCATGGCGGCCGCGCCAGTGGCGAGCATCAGGGCCGCCATCAGTCTATCCATCTCGCCGCTGAAGGCAATGATCGTGATCCCCTGGCGATTGTACGCTTGAGCCTGCGACAGTTCCTCCACCCGCAACTCCAGATCTCGCAACCTGGCTGCCGTTGCGCGGGTGTTCGCCTCGGTGGAACTCTCTTCCCCGGGGGGGCGACCCTGGTCAACGCCCTCCATCGGGACCAGCCTCCAGTTTCTCGATCACCGCCCGCTGTACGGGCCCGTCGTGGAATTCCACAAGCCGGTGTCCCAGACGCCTCACCCAGGCTTCCAGATCCGCCTGGAAGGCCGGATCGTTGGCTTCAACCAGCAGCCTGTCCCCGCACGCCATCGCCTTCACCACCTGGCTGACCTTGACGATAGGCATGGGACATCGGAGATTCCTGCAATCCAGCGTCACCGGCAAACCACACCTCCCAAACGGACGGCAGCGCGTCATCCCCAGGTCGCTGGGGCGCACTCCCTTCCAATTGATATATCGGATGATTCTGCCTGGTTCATTAGCGATTTGAGAAAAGGGCTCAGTTTACCAGTGGGATGGGACTGCGGTGCAGGAGCGCCCCTCCGAACAGCTTCGGCCCATCCCCGGGGCTGGGGACGGGCCGAATTTGCCGCAAGGGCGCCTGCGGCGCCGATGTAGGGTACTTACTTTCCGCGCCCGCCGCCGGACGCGCCTTGTCCACTGGAAGCGCTGCCCGCTGACGAAGAAACACTGGTGCCGGAAGATACCGCCGCCGTCGAGGAGGAGACGGAACTGGTGGATGTCGCCATGGCGCCCGAATATCCGCTTGAGGTCTGCGACATCCCGGCATAACTGCCGCTGTTACCGCCAAAACCACCACCGTTGTTGTAGCTGGGCGGCGGCGGCACGTAATAGGCCCGCATCACGTTGTACGGGCTGTAGTAACGATAGCCGTAAGGGCTGTAGATGTTGGCGCCGCACGGGATGTAGGTGACGATGCCGTACCAGGGGTTGTAGCGCCAGGTGTTGCAACCCGAGGTCCGGTTATTGACCGCCGCGAAGTTGTTCGGGGTGCAGCCGTAATCGTGCACCTGCTTGGCGGAAGAGGCGTTCGCCATGGCGATCAGTCCGGCGCGGCGCCTGGCCCAGTTGTCCATGGCATCCGTGGCTTCCTTATCAAACTTCTCCACCAAAGCCGTAGCGCTATTCATCATCTTGCCCGCGCCCACCAGCGTGCTCTGCCCGTTCACCGTGACGCCCAACACGCCTTCGAATACCTTGATGAGGGACTGGTCGACATCGAAGCGATACAACCCGCGTTTGGTGATCACCACGGTCGCATCCTTGGCTACCAGGGTCAGGTTGTTGTCCTTTTGGATCTCCGCAACCTCCACGATGTGGGTGCCGGTGAGCAGTTCCACCCGCGTATCGATCAGGCGGTTGGTCAGCATCTTGAAGCTGGAGTTGTCGCCAGTGCGCAGGATGGTCCCCAAGGTCAGCAGGACTTCCGCCCGTCCTTCTTAGGTGCGCAGGACGGCGTTCTCCTTGACCTCGGTCAGTTTGGTTTCCGACTGCTTCACCACTTCATCACCCACCATCACCTTACCGATGACGTAGGACACCACGCCGCTCTTGGCGGAGATCACGGGTTGCGCGAGTGCAGGCAACGCACCAAGCGCGAGGACTGCCACGGAGAGAGATATTTTCCAGCTCGGCTTCATAACCACCTCGCTAATCCTTCATCTATAGAGTGCGGACTTTCCCGACCGTTGTCAACTGGGCAGCAGGTGTATCTTTGGAGCTACGGCGAAAATCCACAAACGTTACAAACGAACGATCTTAGTTGAGTTCACTCCCTTGAGCGCGTTGCGCGTGTCCACAATCAGGCGGGAACGCTCCACCAGCCCCGCATAATCAAAGGAGTGGTGATCCGTGATGATCACCACGCAATCGGCTTCGGCGGCGGCGGTTTCCGGCAAGGACTCCAACTCCAACCCCTCCAGGCGAAGTCGCGGCACGTGCGGGTCGCTATAGGTAACCGTGCCACCGCGGCGCTGGAGCAGCATCATCACGTCCAGCGCGGGAGATTCCCGCATGTCGTCGATGTCGCGCTTGTAGGCCACTCCCATGACGTGAATCTTCGAGCCCTTCACCGGTTTGGCGGCGTCGTTGAGCGCGTCCTGTACCTTATCTACCACAAAATGCGGCATCTGCCCGTTGATGTGACCCGCCAGTTCAATGAAGCGCGCCTCGATGCCCGCCTGTTTGGTCTTCCAGGACAGGTAAAACGGATCGATCGGGATGCAGTGCCCGCCCAGCCCTGGCCCCGGGTAGAACGGCATAAATCCGAAGGGCTTGGTCGCCGCGGCGTCGATCACTTCCCAGACGTTGATGCGCATCCGGTCGCACATCAGGGCCATCTCGTTGGCCAACCCGATATTGATCATGCGGAAGGTGTTCTCCATCAGCTTCACCATCTCCGCCACCTGGGTGGAACTGACCGGCACCACATGTTCGAGTGCCTGCGCATAGAACAGCCGTCCCATCTCCGTGCATGCCGGGGTGCAGCCGCCTACCACTTTGGGGATGTTGACCGTCTGGTACGTGGGATTGCCCGGGTCCACCCGCTCGGGCGAAAAGCAGAGGTAGAAATCTTGCCCCACTTCCAGTCCGCTCTTGGCCAGCATGGGCAACACCAGCTCATCGGTGGTCCCCGGATAGGTGGTGGATTCGAGAATCACCAGCATCCCGGCATGGAAAAAGCGCACGATCTCCGCGCAGGAGGACACGATGAAGCTCATGTCCGGGTCCTTGGTCTTGCGCAGGGGCGTGGGCACGCAGATATTGATGGTGTCGAGTTCGAGAACCGCGGAAAAATCCGCGGTGGCGCACAATTTGCCCGATTCCACCAGTGGCGCCAGGGTGGCGCTGGGAATATCCCCGATATAGGAATCCCCCGCGTTGACGCGCCGCACCTTCTCTTCGCTGACATCGATGCCGGTGACCGTGAAACCGGCCTTGGCGAA
>JAPKZC010000999.1 GCA_026394025.1 Candidatus Solibacter sp. | reverse complement strand
GCGTGATGGCCGGAGCCCCCTGCCCCATCGAAGTGATGCGCACCGTCGCCGAGCGCATGCACTGCCATGAGATGACCATCGCCTACGGCCAGACGGAGTCTTCCCCGGTGATCACCATGTCGCAGGTGGATGACCCCATGGAACTCCGCGTCACCACAGTGGGCGCCGCGCTCGCCAACACCGAAGTGCAGATCGTCGATCCCGAAACCGGCGAGCGCCTCCCCATCGGACAGCAGGGCGAACTCTGCACCCGCGGCTATCTGGTCATGCAGGGGTACGACGAAGATCCCGACGCCACCGCCGCCGTGGTGGATTCCGAAGGCTGGCTCCACACCGGCGATCTCGCCGCCATGCGGACCGATGGCTATCTCAGTTTCCGTGGCCGCGCGAAGGACACCATCATCCGCGGCGGAGAGAATATCTACCCGCGCGACGTCGAGGATTTCCTGCACACCCATCCCAAGATCGCCGACGTCTACGTCATCGGCATCCCCGACGCCCGCCTCGGCGAGACAGTGCTCGCCTGGGTGCAACTCAAACCCGGCGCGGCGGCCACGGCGGAAGAAATCCAGACGTTCTGCAAAGGCAAAATCGCTTACTTCAAAATCCCGCAATACGTCCGCTTCGTCGATGGCTTCCCCATGACCGTCACGAAAAAAATCCAGAAGTTCCTGATGCGCGAGCAGGAAATCCGCGAGCGCGGCCTCGAAACCCTGGCCGGGCAGGCGACGGCGTAGGCTACCCCACCACTGCCAGCGGACGCACGGGCGCGCCGGTCGCGCCCCGGATCTTCATCGGCACGCCCACGAACAGGAACTCCGTCACCCCGTCCGCCGCCAGTTCCTCCAGATTCAGGCACTCGATGATGTGGATTCCGCTTTCCACCAGCAGATGCACGTGCACCGGCATCTCCGCCACCGGCGATTTCTCGAACGCCACCGTGTCACTGCCCGCCGCGAAGATTCCTTGCGCACTCAGCCACCGCGCCGCCGCCAGGCCCGGACCGGGCAGGCGCGTCTCGTTGACAAACTTCCGCGCGTCCTCGAAGTAGCGCGCCCATCCCGTGCGCAGCAGCACCACATCGCCGCGCCGGATCTCCGCTTTCCGCACCGCCTCCAGTTGCTCCGCGGTGACCTCGCAATCTTCCGCCAGCGGCCCATCACCTGCCAGATCCAGCATCACTCCGCGCCGCAGGATGGGCGCGACGGTATCCACCGAAAACTTCTTCAGCCCACCGCCATAGCTCTGCAACTCCTCCACCGCATGCCCGCCGTGAAGCAGGCCGCCACAGGAGAAATGACACAGCGCGTCGATATGTGTTCCCACGTGACTGCCGAGAGCTATGGCGTCCGCCGCCGAGCTATTGCCCGCCGGACCGACCATGTCGCCGTGCCGCTTGGTGAGACCAAACAGAAACGGAGGATGCGCCGGCCAGTGCGGCATCCCGGTGAAATACGGCTGCCCCAGGTCGTAGACCCGTGCGCCGGAGAGCTGTTCCCAAAGTGCCGCCATCAGAATGTGTAGTGTACCCCGAACTGCACCACGCGCGGCTGATAGAACATGTAACTGATCACCCCAAACGTGGTGGAGTTGATGTTCTGATCGCCGCTCCAGAACGTGGCATGGTTGAGCGCGTTGATGGCATCCATCGCCAGTTCCAGTTTCTTCGTCTCCGTGATCGGGATGGTCTTCTTCAACCGCATGTCCGTGTTGAAGGTCCACGGACTGTCGAACAGCCGCCGCTGCAAAACACCCAGCGTCCCGGCGCCGGGATTAAAGAAGATCTGCCCCTTGAAGGCAGCTTCCCCATCCGTGTTGACGCCCGTACCGTCTGTCGGGTTGATCGCCGATTGCGTGATCATCATGGGACCGTTCCCCGTCATTTGGAACTTCACCACGCTCTCCAACTGGCCCTTGTTCAGGCTGGTGTTGGCGCTGTTGTAGTAAGACCGCGACTCCCGGTTCAGCGTACCGCGCCCGGAAAGAACCGAGAACGGCGCGCCCGATTGCCACACCAGCGTGCCGCCCAAGACCCAGCCACCTATCACCCGGTCCAACCGGCCATAACTCAGCTTATGCCCCTTCCCGAACGGCAGCTCGTAGTAACCATCCATCTTGATCATGTGGGTCAAGTCGAAGTTCGCGCGCGAGCGCTCGATCTTTGGATTTGCCAGGTCCAGGAAATGCTGCAGCCGGTTCTGGCTGTCGCCATCGGCGTCGCTCAGCACCTTGGACCATGTGTAGTTCCCCTCGAAGAAGAGTCCGCTCTTGGTGCGGCGGCGCACTTCCACCTGTAAGGCGTTGTAACTGGAACTTGAGTAATTGGTCAACAAATCCGTGCCTAGCGCGTTGGGATTCTGGAAGAACGGCACCGCGTTGGTGGGGTTGTACCCGTTAGTCTGGTAGTAGGTGCCCAGTTCGCCGACTTCCCCGGTTTGCAGGTAGTACAGCGCGTTTTCGTCGGTCAGCGCGCCCTTCACCAGCTTGGTGAGCACGGTGAGCGGTTGACTGCCCGCAATGGCGGCGTTGTAGGCCGGGTTGAAACTCCTCCCCGTTGCCACCGCCAGAAAGCCGTTGTTCTGCGCGCGCAGGAAATCCTGCAAGTAACCGTTGGAATTGATCACTACCTGGTTGTAATCGAAGGCGCGGTAGGCGCCTACCACATGATTGCCCACGTAGCGCGCCTCGAACACCGTCCCCTTGAAATCGTGCTGCACACCGATGGAATACTGCTGTACGCGCGGATGCCGCAAGCCGGGGTCAATCATCCCTACGGCGTTGAACGGGTTGTCGACGTAGTTATCGGCCACCGTCCGCGGGATGTGGTAATCCGGCACGAGGACCTTGGGCAGTCCGGTGGAGACCCGGTTGCTCAGTCCGGTATCGCTGGCGAAGCCCTGTAGGCCCGCGTTCAATTCCAGCAGACTCTCCGGCGCCAGGATGGACTGGTCATTGACGTAGCTCATGGAATACCCGCCGCGCAGAGCCGTCTTACCGTTGCCGAAAACGTCCCACGCGAAACCGATATTCGGAGCGAAGTCCTTCTTCTCGCGGTTGTACCAGCGTCGGCCCGCCGATTTCCCCGCGAAGTTCAAGGTGGCGTTAGAGAGCAGCGTCTGTTGGGCAGTCCCGGTCAGCACGGGAGCGATTTCGAGCGAATCGCGCTCATCCACCACGCCCGGCAACTGGTAGCGCAACCCCAGGGTGAGGGTCAGCCGCGGCAGCAGCTTCCACTTATCCTGCACGTAGAACGAATAGTCGTCGGAGGCAAAGTGCCGCAGAAAGGGAGCGTTGTTCACGTACCCGGATTTGACACTGGTCACATTGAACGTCTGGTCGTAGCGATCAATATAGCCGCCGAGCGTGGCCAGCAACGCGTTGGCGGTGGCCAGGTCGGCGCTGGAAATCCCTGGAAGCTCGCGCCGCGCCAGCACCTGCTGGCCAGCGCCCATAAAGAGAGTGAAGGTGGGAATCACGCCCGCCCGATCGTAAGATTCCACGCCGATACGCTGAAAGTGGAAGCCGAACTGAACGTAATGCCGGCCATGCTGCCACGCCGCATCGTCAGACAGATTGTAAGTGTTGGTAGTTCGGCCCTGAGCCTGAGACTCATTGATCGGATTGGTGAATAGGGGGTCGGTCGTTCCGGTCGGAGTTGGCGAAACCACGATGCTGGACACATTGTCCTGCGCATTCAAGAAGTAGGCGTAGGTCAGGTTGAAGCCCCCCCGGACTTCGTTGGTCAGAGTCGCGGACGGCGTCCAGCGCCACGAAAGCGCGACCAGACTGGCATGGGTTGGGTTGGTAACCGAGGGGACCACTCCGTAGTTGTTCGAGTAGTCGGGCCGGTCGGAGTTATCGCGATTGTGCGCGTAAGTCCCGCTCACAGCGTGGCGCGTGGTGATGTTGTAGTCTATCTTGCCGGTCAGGTTGTCGAGCAGTTCGTTATTGCGCTGATTGAAGCGGTATCCGCCGGTATTGCGTCCATCGCCGGTATCGGAGTTGTTGATCTTGTCGCCGCCCGGCACCTGTGCCAGTATGGCCTGCATCCCCGAATCCACACCGGTCAGGTTCCGGAGCGTGAGTAAGTTCACCTTGCGGGAGATGCCGCCGGAACTGTAAGTGAAAATGCCGTTGCGCGCGTCGGGGGTGAGGATGGTGAAGTCCTGCGGCATTTGCTGGTGCGCGCGAATCCCCTCGTAGCTGGCGTAGAAGAACAGCTTGTCCTTGCGGATGGGTCCGCCGATGTCGCCGCCGAACTGATTCTGGTTCAGGAACGGCCGCCCGATGCCGGCCTGGTTATTGAACCAGTCGTTGGCTGCGAAGTGGTTGTTGCGGTTGTACCAGAACACCTCGCCGTGGAACTGGTTGCCGCCGCTCGGCGTGGAGAACGCCGTCTCGGTGGCGCCGCCCGACGCCGCCGCGGTGGGGTTGGAGGTAATCAGCGGCACCTGCCGCACCTGCCCCACCCGCGGTTTGTTGGGCGTGTAATCGAGGGCGTTGTCGCGAATGTAATTGTTCTGTATGTTGATACCGTCCAGCGACATGTTGGAGTAG
>JAPKZC010000055.1 GCA_026394025.1 Candidatus Solibacter sp. | reverse complement strand
TGGACACGGTGATCGGCGAGGGCGGCATCAAGGTGTCGGGCGGCGAGAAGCAGCGCCTGTCGATTGCGCGAGCGCTGCTGCGCAAGCCGCAACTGCTGGTCTTCGACGAGGCTACTTCCTCGCTCGACTCGCTCACCGAAGAGGAGATCAGCCAGACCATCCGCGACGTCGCCGCCAGCCGCGATGCCATCACCTGCCTGATCGCGCACCGCCTCTCCACCGTGCTGCACGCCGATTGCATCTACGTGCTGGAGCGCGGTCGCATCGTGGAGTCTGGCCGCCATGCCGAACTGCTGGCCAACAAGGGACTCTACTACGCGATGTGGCGCCAGCAGGTGGGCGAGGGCAGCAGCGATTTCGCGGACCCGGTGCCGGTGCGCGCGTAGGACAGGCCTCCGGTCTGTCCAGACAGGCCAGGAGGCCTGCCCTACATCGATGAGGGTACTACAATAGCCGTATGCGCGCGCTTACCCTGATCGCCCTTTGCGTCGCCGCCCTGGCGCAGACCAAGATCGGCGAATGGCAGTCTTTGTTCGACGGCAAAACCTTGCGGGGTTGGCGCGAGACCGCATTCACGGGACACGGCAAGGCGCGGGTGGAGAACGGCGCCATCGTGCTCGGGGCGGGGGACAGTTTGACCGGCGTCACCTGGAGCGGAGGCGCCCTTCCCAAGTCGAATTATGAAGTACGCTTTGAAGCCGCACGCATCGAGGGCAGCGACTTCTTTGCCAGCCTCACCTTTCCGGTGGGCGACTTCTTTTGCACTTGGGTGACCGGGGGATGGGGCGGTGACATCGTGGGACTCTCCAGCATTGACGGCTGGGACGCCAGCGACAACGAGACCCGGACGTACTTCGATTTTGAAAAGGGCCGCTGGTATGCCTTCCGCCTACAAGTCTGGCCCGGGCGCATCACGGGGTGGATCGACGACAAGGAGATCATCAACGTAGAGATCGCCGGCCGTACGGTTGGCCTGCGCCCGGGCTCTATCGACCTTTCTGCCCCCTTGGGCTTCGCCTCCTACGGGACCACCGGAGCGGTACGCAAAATCGACTACCGCGTGATCCGGTAGGTTAAGGAGGTTTCACAATTCGCGTCGCGACGAGCGTCTCAATCTGGGGTTCAATAAGGTTATGCGATACCTGTGTGGGATTGTGCTTGCCTATCTGTTTCTGGCCGCTTCCGCGAACGCGCAGATGTCCGGCCGCATTTCTGGCTCAGTAATCGACGCCTCGGGCGCCGCGGTGGGTGGGGCCGATGTGGAACTCTATCTCGCCGGCGGGCAGAAGCCGCTGCTGGTGTCGAAGACGTCCGCCGAGGGCCTGTACAACCTGATAGGCGTGCGTCCGGCGGAGTACGATCTCACGGTCTCGGCCAAGGGATTCTTCAAGGCGACGCTGCGCGGCGTTACGGTGGACATGGCGCGCGAGACCGACGTGCCGCGGATCAAGTTGGAACTGGCCGGCGTCACACAGAGCGTGGACGTCACGGCCGAGGTGGAGGGCGTGGACGTGGCCACCGCCGAGGTCAGCAACACGGTGAGCATGGAGCAGATCAAGAACCTGCCGATTCTGGATCGCGACGTGCTCTCGATCATGCAGACCAAGCCCGGCGTAGCTTCCAACGGCAACTCCACCACGGTGATTAACGGGCTGCGCACCAGCTACTCCAACATGTCGCTGGACGGTATCAACATACAGGACAATTACATTCGCGACAACGCGCTCGATGACACGCCCAACAAACTGCGGGTGGGGCAGGTGCGGCAGGTGGTGGTTCGGCTTCATCTAGTGGATCATCTTCTGCTAGTCGTGCGGATGTTTCCTTTGTAGGAGAAACGCGTCTCGGAGAACGTCTGCGCGGTGTCGATGGATGTGCAGGTGGTAGATCGATTAACGTTAGCCAAATGAGCGGCACAATTCAAGTGCGGGGGATGCCGA
>JAPKZC010000002.1:1238-4134 GCA_026394025.1 Candidatus Solibacter sp. | reverse complement strand
ATCGATGGTGGTTGCCAGGGTATCGGAATGATGTTGATAGGATCGAGGTGCGGTCGTGAGATGCTGTTGAAATGGGGCGCCGACAGCGCATGCGGAGTGCTGACCGGTCGTTCCGACATCCTGGAGCAGGAGGCCAGTCCCTGTCTCCGGCCGGGATGGACGTCCACCCATCTGCCGAGCCAGGTTGAGCGCGATCACTCGCGCGTTGAGTTCTACCAGCATTAGGCGATATGAACGTCCCTGTGTCTTCTAGACGAGTGCCCCCTGTGGCAATTGCGGTGTTGACGTTTCTCATTCTGGGATTGGCCCTGACGGGCTTCGCCTACGTCACCAACCAGCAGCGCGCTTTCGACGCTGAGCTCCGCGTGAGGCTGGGTGCCACCGCCAATATGAAGGCGGTGCAATTGGGCGCGTGGAGGCACGCACGTGCCGCAGCCGCGGAAGTGCTCGCGGCCGACATCAGGCTCATACGGGTCGTTCAACGGGTGCTGCTGGGCAGAGCCAGCAGCGAAGATCGCGAACAGGCCATCGGCTGGCTGAAAAGTGTCCGCGCGCAATACCTGTACGGCAACATCATCTTGACCGATAGTCACGGCGAGGTCCGTCTCTCGGTGGGTCCGCTCTTTGGCGCGCCTGAGCATTACCGCGAGCTGACGGAGAAGGTCAATCAGGCCGGTAGCCTGCTCTTCAACGACATCCACGTTGAGAAGGACAGAATACAGCCGCACATGGGTCTGAACATCGCATTGACGACGGCCGCAGGAGAGCAGATCGGGGCGTTGCTACTCGCAATCGACCCGCGCGACTATCTCTACCCGCTGATGCATGACTGGCCGGGATCTGGACGCACGGGTGAATTGCTGCTTGTGCGGCGTGACGGCGACTCCGTCCTTTACCTGAACGATACGCGGCTTCGTCCAGGTGTTGCCGTGGCAATGCGCCGATCTTTGGCTCTGACGGACCTGCCCGAAGTGCGGGCCGTCCAGGGCGCGACTGATCGGCTCGACGGAATGGACTATCGTGGTGAGGCCGTGATCGCCGCCGCGCGGCCGGTGCCTGATTCGAACTGGATCGTCGTGGCAAAAGTCGACCGGAAAGAGGCGTTCGCGCCGCAGAACCGCAACACGATTCAGCTTCTCGCCTTGTTGGTTGCGCTACTGCTCTGCAGCGCCGCGGTTGTGATGTTGCTGATCCGTCGCCACACAGAGAGGATCTTCCGGGAAAAGTACGAGGCCGAGCTCGCACGCCAGGCGCTGGTCGGGCGATACGATTTCCTAACCCGCTACGCCAACGACGCCATCCTGCTTTCCGACCATGGGCTATTCCAGAGAAGAGATGCTCGGCATGCGGCTTCCGGAGTTGAAGCCGCCAGATCCAGGAGGCGAATTTGCGCTGCTGTGGGAGACCATCCAGGAAACCAAGGGCCGGGTGTTCGAAACCGCGAACCGGCGGAAGGATGGCAGCGAGTTTCCGACGGAGATCAGCGCTCGTCTGATCGAGGTGGGAGATCGTCGTTACTGTCAGAGCATTATCCGCGACATTACCGAGCGTAAGCAGGCTGAACGTCAGATCAAGCGGTCGAACCACCTGTACGCTGTACTGAGCCGCTGCAACGCAGTCGCTGTTCGTGCTCTTTCCGCGGAGGACCTCCTGCGTGAGGTCTGCAAGATCGCGGTGGAATCTGGTGGGTTTCGGCTCAGCTGGATCGGCACAATCGAGCCGGCGACCCAGATGGTGACGGCATTGACGAGAGCTGGCGCTGCCGTGGCGTACATGGACGAAGTGCGGATCATGGCAGCGAATGGCCCCTTGAGCAAAGGTCCGACAGGCACGTGCGTCCGCGAAAGCAGGGCCAGCGAAGCGCGCGATTTCGCAACGGAACCCCGGTTGGTCCCGTGGCGTGAGGCTTCAGCCCGGCATGGGATCCGCTCTTCGGTCTGCATTCCGATCAAGAGGAAGGGCCAGCTCGCGTACCTGATGGGGCTGTACTCATCGGAAGTCGCCTTCTTCAGCGATGAGGAGATTGCCTTGGCGGAAGAGGTCGGCGCCAGCCTTTCGCACGCCCTCGACCGGCTCGGCGGTTACTGGGACTGGAAAGTCGACACGGATGAGTGGTACCTCAGCCCCCGCTACAGGACCATGTTGGGTTACGAACAGGGGGCCGAGACCTTTGGCCTTTGTACGCTTCGGGACATTACGCACCCCGACGACCTTCCTCTGTTGGACAGCGCGATAGGGCAATTCCTGGAGCCCGGCACCGGCACGGTGTCAATTGAGTTCCGCATTCACCACGGGGACGGACACTACATCTGGGTGCACAGCCGCGCCAAGGCGGTCGCCTACGATGAGAGCGGCCAACCGAAGCGGATCATTGGGACGCATGGCGACATCACGGAGCGGAAGCGCCTGCAGGAGCAGTTCCTGCAGGCGCAGAAACTCGAATCCGTGGGCCGCCTGGCGGGGGGCGTCGCACACGATTTCAATAACCACCTGACCGTCATCAATGGATACGCCGATCTGCTTCGGATGGGGCTGCAGCACGACAGTGCTCTTGCCGAACCGCTCAAGGCCATCCGCGAGGCCGGTGAACGGGCTGCGGCTTTGACGCGCCAACTGTTGGCCGTCAGTCGCAACGAGATCGAGCACAAGGAGCCAGCGGACCCGAATGCGGTCATCATGGGCATGCAGAAGATGCTCAGTCGGCTGATGGGAGAGAACGTTGAACTTCGCCTGGACTTGGGCATGGATGTGGGCTGGGTGATGGCGGATGTGATGCGGCTGGAGCAAGTGCTGATGAACCTGGCGATAAATGCCCGCGACGCCGTTGAAGAAACCGGCAACATTACCATCAGGACGGAGGGTATCGAACTGCGAGGTGCAGCTCCATGGCCGGATC
>JAPKZC010000002.1:0-1184 GCA_026394025.1 Candidatus Solibacter sp. | reverse complement strand
CTGCAGCGGGTTTTCGAACCGTTCTATACCACCAAGGACCGATCGCGCGGCACTGGGCTCGGCCTTGCCACCGTCTACGGGATCGTACAGGGCAGCGGCGGCTTCATCAATGTGGAGAGCGAGGTCGGCAAGGGATCGTCGTTCCAGATCTATCTGCCCAGCATTTCCGCGCCTACTGGCGCCAGCGAACCGCAGTCAGGCACTGCGCGATCGCTTGCGGGGAGCGAAACCGTTCTGGTCGTGGAAGACCAGGACCAGGTGCGCGCGCTTGCCGTCGCGATCCTGAAACGCTACGGGTACGAAGTACTCGAAGCGGCGACCGGCGCCGATGCCCTGGCACTGGCCGAGGGTCACGCAGGGCGCATTGATGTCGTGGTGAGCGACATCATGATGCCGGGGATGACCGGCACGGAGATGGTACAGCGCCTGAAGCTCTCCAGGCCTGAACTGAAGGTGCTCTACGTCTCAGGCTACGCGGGCACCTCGATTCGTGAAGGCGAGTTGGAGAGCTCCGGCGCTTTGTTCCTGCCGAAGCCGTACGCGCCGGAGATACTCGCCGCGAAAATCCGTGAGTTGCTCTCGCGCAGCCCGAGGACGGGTCCGGATTTCGAGCCGCATTCCTGAACGCGAACACGCCCTTCCACTGGACCGCCACGGCCAAGGACATTCTGGCGAAGGTCAAGCGCGCCCAAGCGACACTGCTTAACGGTCAATCTGCTTGACGCACTACGCCAGCTGCAGAGAGAGGCGTCCGGAAACCCCGGAGCCGGATCCCCCCAAACGGACGGCTGGCTTCAGTCGACCGCCCGCAACCGCGCAATGCGTCGCGTCCGCAGGAAGACCCGGCGCTTCGCTGCTGCATACTACCCAGGACCGGCCTTGACGCCGCACAGCACCCGGAGCAACGCCCGGACCGACATGCCAGAGCGGAGCGCTGCTCCAGTTCGACGGGCTCGGCCGGAGCGAATCAGAAGCCGCACTGCAACGGTCTGCGCCTCCGCGAGACTCAGGCCCGAATCCGTATCAACCGCGTCGCATCGGACTGGCGGCCGGTATCCGGCTTTGCGCCATAGATCGGCAATGATGACCGCTGCTCTCCGGTCTGCCACCAACATGTCGGCAGCCGCGAACGTGACGGCGAGAGTGAAGCGGGTCCAACGGTCCAGCTTTCCAACCCGGTCCAA
>JAPKZC010000598.1 GCA_026394025.1 Candidatus Solibacter sp. | reverse complement strand
GCGCGAACGCATGACCCGCGCCCGCCTGCAATATCGGAACCAGCCCCCTCCGCCGCCTCCGCCGAAGACCTCCTCGCCATCTACCAGCGCCAGTACGCCGCCGAACCCTTCGTCCGGCTCTTCAACCCCCCGCACATGCCCGACCTCCGCGGCGTTGCCCGCACCAATTTCTGCGATATCGGCGTCGCCTTCGATGCCCGTACCCACCGCGCCGTCGTCGTCAGCGCCATCGATAACCTCGGCAAAGGCGCCGCCGGACAGGCCATCCAGAACATGAACCTCATGCTCGGTTATCCCGAGACCGAGGGACTCCTATGACACCGCCAGCCCAAGGCCTCCTCGTCAAACTTGGCGGCACCCTGCTCGATGCCGCCGACTCCCGCGATCGCCTGGCGCGGCAAATCGCCGTCGCCCGTTCCGACGGCCACCAAATCACTGTCGTCCACGGCGGCGGCAAGCAGAGGACCCGCTTCCTCGCCGAACGCGGTGTCCAAAGCACCTTCGTCGGCGGCCTCCGCGTCACCACTCCCGAAACCCTCGACGCCGTCCTCAAAGTCTTTGCCGGCAGCGTCAATCACGAACTCGTCGCCGCCATCAACCGGGCCGGAGCCCTCGCCGTAGGAATTTCCGGCATCGATAGCTTCCTCGTCGAGGCCGAGCAGATGGACCCCGCCCTCGGCGCCGTCGGCCGTGTCACCAAATCCAACCCCGCCCTCCTGCACCTTCTGACCGCCAACGGCTACGTCCCCGTAGTCGCCTGCGTCGCCACGGATCGCCAGGGCCAGGTCTACAACGTCAACGCCGACCAGATGGCCGTCGCCTGCGCCGCCGCCTTCCGTGTCCGCCAACTCATCTTCCTGACCGATGTCGCAGGCGTGCTCGATGCCGCCAAACAGGTCCGCCCCCTCCTCACCGCCGCCGAAAGCCGCCAACTGATCGCCGATGGCATCGCCACCGGCGGTATGCAGGCCAAGCTCAACGCTGCCCTGGCCGCGCTTGCCGCCGGCGTCGAACAGGTGTGCATCGCGCCCGGCGCCGCCGACCGCGTCCTCGACCGTATCCTCGCCGGCGAGCCGCTCGGCACTCGGATCGTCTCCGCCGATGGGGGCCCCAATGATTAGCGCTCTCCGTGCCGACGCCTTCGTCGATTCCCCCGGCGCCGCCTCCCGCCTTACTGTCCGCAAGGCCGTGATGCATGATATCGCGCCCATTCTCCAGCTAATCAACACCTACGCCGCCCGCGGCATCATGCTCGCCCGTACCGAATTTGAAATGTCGGAGGCCATCCGCGATTTTTCAATCGTCTCTCTCGACGGCCAACTCTTGGGCTGCGGCGCGCTCCATTTCTACAGTCCCACTACCGCCGAAATCCGCTCCCTCGCAGTCTTCGAGCACGCCAAGACCAAGGGTGTCGGCCGTAAACTCGTCGAATCCCTGGTCGCCGAAGCCCAACAGTACGAACTCGACGCCGTCTTCGCGTTCACTTACGTTGTTGAGTTTTTCAACAGAGTCGGCTTTCACGTCGTCGAACGCGGCACCCTCCCCCTCAAGGCGTGGAAGGATTGCGTTCGCTGCCCCAAGTTCCAGGCCTGCGATGAAATCGCCGTTCTGCGCATACTTCGGCCCGCTCATTGGCCCCAGGCCGAGCCCCAACCCTGGGGTCCTTTGATGACCTCTCCCACCGACGAGCTGATTCAGATCCCTACACCACGCCAACCCTAGCCGAATACCCCCAAACTAGGGACTTCCTCCACCCCTCATAAGACCGTTGAAATAATCCTCGGTCCTCGTATCTTTTGGACTAGAATCTAGTTTAGGATATTGAACACCTAAAATCGAGTCAAACAGGATTATTGAGAGGCGAACATGAGAGCGCAGACAGTTGGCGTGAAATCCTCAACTGGTCGGATCCTTTGTTGCACCGTTTTCCGGCCCGGTGGGAAGAAACTTTTAGCCAAGGGCCATGTCATTAGCGACGAAGACATTCGCGTGTTGGAGTCCGAAGGCATGGAAACCATTTGGGTTACCGAACTGGAAGACGGGGAGATCGGCGAGGATGATGCGGTCTGTGCCGTCGCTTCCGAGATGGGCTGCGGAAGTTTCGAAATCCGCCTCGCAGCCGGCGGCCGGGCCAACCTCCTGGCCACCGAAAACTGCTGCGTCCTCGTCGATGACGAACTGCTCAAGCAGATCAACTGCCCCGCCAGCGTCGTCATCGCCACTGCCCTGAACTTTACCTACGCCGTCGCCGGCCAGCGCATTGCCACAGTCAAGAGCGCCCCCTTTGCCGTCGCCAAAGATCAACTCGACGCTGTCATCGGTATCCTCAAGGAGCGTGGCCCCATTCTTCAGGCCCGTCCCGTCCGTACCCCAACCGTGGGAGTTCTCTACACTGACCCCGTCTCCGGCGATCGCGCCCGCCAATTGTTCGAGAACATCATGCGGCAACGCCTCGAACGCTTCGGCGTGAATGCAAATTTTGTCTTAGCTTGCACGGAAGATGAGAATTCTGTCGCCCGTTGCCTACAACATCTATTAAGGTCGAAGCCGTGCACGATTCTGGTGGCATCCACCACCGCGCCGGCCGGCCCGGAAGATATCATCGGCCAGGCCATGTTAAAGGTCGGCGCACAGGTCGAGCGATTCCTGGCTCCCGTGGAGCCCGGTAATCTGCTCCTGATGGCCTACAAAGACGAAGTGCCCATCGTCTCCGCCCCTGGCTGCTTCCGTTCGGCCAAACCGAACGTTGTCGATTTGGTGTTGCCTCCGCTGTTGGCTCGTTACCACGTGACCGGATGGGAAATTGCCTGTCTCGGACACGGGGGCCTGCTGGCATAAGAGCTCCTCCATCCTGCAAGCCATTTCCTCCGATTGGCTTGCAGGCTTCACAGACCGGGCGTTTCTCCTCCGTCACGCCCGGTCTTTTTTTGTGCCCAGGTGTGGGCACCAATCCCGAGTGCACGCCCCGCTGGACTATTTCAACTGAATTCTCATGGCCCGAAAATCCAGCGTCACTTCCGCGGCCTTGGCCAGGATGTCCATGCAGAGCCAACCGTAGTGCCATTTGCTGGCGGGAACGGTTACGGCTTTCAGCACGGGGACGTCGGGGAAGACGATTGGGAACCCGGCCACCTTCATGCGCAACTCCGGCAGGAACGCGGCGTCCATCGTCGTCCCGCCGGTAGCTCCCACGAAGTGTTCCGTTCCTTGCCTGGCGGTCCGGATTATCGCCGGAAATTCCTCGGCGAACTTCGGCCACAAGTCGGAGCGTCGGCATCCTGTATCGATGTCGAGAGTAAGCCTGCGGCCATCCACTTCCATCGTCGTCAACGGATCGTTCTCCTCGAACGACAGATTGGCGGTGCGCACATCCGCGCGTCCCGCGGGAAAGCCGGTACTCAGCTCGTGACCGCGATTCCAACGAATGGTCTCGAGAGCCATCATCACCGGCAGTCCGACCGCACCCTGCTGCCCCAACGGAATGGCCTCAAACACCTCCAGGCCGTCGGGAAGCACCAGGAACGCGGCATTGCGCATTTCCGTGTTGCCAATGCTCAGTCGCTCCGCTACGGCATAACGCCCGCTCGAGCTGTTTTCTCCACTGGGCCCAAAGAATTGGGGTTGGCCCTCCACCATCCTCATACCCAGACGTTTGGCCTCCGCCTCGGTCATGACGGACATGCTTGCAT
>JAPKZC010000116.1 GCA_026394025.1 Candidatus Solibacter sp. | reverse complement strand
GCCGTGATCCAGCCACTTCACTTCGCCGGTCTCTACGCTGAGGATGGCGAGACGCGAGGTACCCTGCGTATCGCCGACATTGGAGCGGGCGGGGATGTCTTCGGTGTACACACTGTCGGTAATGTAGTTGGGAACGATGGTGCTCTTGGCGGGCATGGCGGCCGATTCGAAGACGGAGACGATGACGTACTTTTCATCGGGCGTGAGTTGCAGCGAGCCGGCGGTCTGCCGCGCCTGCAGGGTGAAGGGCTTGCGGGGGTCCTGTACGCGCTTCTTCTGCTGCGTTTCGCGCTGTTCGACGCGGTCGCGGACCACCTGGAGGAGTTCCTTCTGTTCCTTCTTGAGATACTCCTGACTGTCGCTGCCGCGCGGTTCGGGGGGCGCATCGGCGGCACTGCCGCGTCCGCCGCCTCCCTGCCCTCGGCCCCCGCCCAAGCCGCCCTGTCCACGCCCGCCGCCGGCTGCCGGGGCCGCGGTGGCAGGCGCGGCGGCGGCGCGGATATCGGTGAGTTGCACAAGCGAGGCGCTATCCAGCGTCATCGCGTAGAGGTTGCCGGCGCGGGTGAAGGAAATGCGCTTGCCGTCCTGGGTGAAGCGGGGATTGGCTTCGGCATCGGTGGTCTTGGTGAGTTGGGTGATCTTGCCGGTGTTGTTGTCCAGGGTATAGAGATCGCCGGCGCTGGAGTAGACCATGAGGCGCTTGTCTTTGGTGGTATCACCGGACGCGGGAGGGAGTTGCCGGACCTCTTCGTCGGTGAGTTTGCGCAGTCCGCTGCCGTCGCGGTTGACGGAGTAGGTGTCCATGGGCGCGATTTCCTTGTCGGTGTTCTGCTTCCACTGGAAGAGGATGCGGCTGCTGTCGTGAGACCAGCGAACGCCGGTGGGTTCATAGCCAACCAGGGCGGGACCGCGCATGATGTTGTCGACGGTAAGGGCGAAATTGTTCGCCGGCCGGGCTTGCAGGACGAATAGGACTATCAGGACGGGTAGAGTTACTGTGCGCATCAGAGAAATGATAGCGCACGGGGCCAGTCTGGCGCGTCTTAAACAGCTTTACCGATCAAGGGAACGGATGGATACAAAGGCATGTCCCTCCAGCCGCGCCGTCCAGCCGGGCTTCCCGTCCGAATTTTGATATTGACGCACACCAGTTTGTATGGCAGACTAGTGTGCAACATGAGTGAGAATCTGCCCGATCTGACACAAGTGGCCCGCCGGCCACTGCGCTACTGGAACTCCGACGGCTTGCCTGAACTCGTGCTCGGCGGCGTCTGGGCGATTTGGGTTCTCTGCCTCGTTCCGCTGGAGTTCGTTCCCGCCGGCCGCTGGACCGTGCCGTACGGCATTGCGCTTCCGCTGGTGTTCCTCGCATCGGCATTGGGCGGGCACTGGTATATCAGCCGGCTCAAGACGCGCATCACCGCTCCGCGCGGCGGATTCATTGATTACCGTCCGCGAGCCGCCGGGGCCATGTACTTGTCCACAGTGCTGGCGTCCGGCGCCGCGGTGGCCGTAGTGCGACAAATGATCACGGAGCCCACCGCGGCGAGCACGACAGAGCTGACCGCGGCCATCACCGCTTTCCTGCTGAGCGCGGTGTTCCTGGCGATGGCGGTACGCCATCGAATGCCTCATCACCTGTGGCAGGCGGCGGTTTCGGTCGTAATCGGCCTCGCGCTGATTCAATGGCCGACCGATTTGAGCACCGGCATGTTCAGGCTGTTCGCCTCTTTGGGGCTGGTCTCGATATTGCTGGGCTGGATCCGGCTGCGGCGCTTTCTACGCCGCAATCCGGCGCCTGCCGGAGGCGCCGAATGACTCACAAGGAGCCGGGTCCGCTTTCTGAGATCGATCGACTCATCCACGAACCGGCGCGGCTGCTGATCGTGGCCATTCTGTCGGAGGTCAAGGAAGCGGACTACCTCTACATCCAACAGGAGACGGGCCTAACGAAAGGCAACCTGTCGAGCCATCTCGACAAGCTCGAAAAGGCCGGCTACATCGAGATCGAAAAGGCGTTTCGCGGAAAAATTCCACTGACGATCCTGCGCATTGCGCGCCGCGGGTCAGTGGCGTTCAAGGCGTACCGGAATCAAATGGGCGCGCTGTTGAATGGCAGGTGAAAACAGCCACAGCATCACGGGACTTCGGGCGGCTCGGGAGGAGTGGCCCACCCGTGCTCTCCAGATTCGCTGAACGGCGGCGGGGCTGACCTTCCGGCGCGGGGCCATATACGGAGGGACTAACGCGGCTGTTTGAGGTACTGCTGGATATTGGCAATGTTCTTGCGGGCGATGGAGGCTTCGTCCATATCTGGGTTGAGATCGAGCATCTGTTGGAAGTGCTTGAGGGCGGGATCGAGTTCGGCAACGCTGCCACTCTTGACGGCCTTGGTCATGAAGGCGAGTCCGAGAGTGTAGTGGGCGAAGGGGTCTTTGGCATCGTAGGTGAGAGCCTTCTGGCACTCGGCGATGGCGGTATCGAGATTGCCGGACTTGCGCTCGCATTCGCACATGCCGTACCAGGCCATGTTGTGGAGATCGTTCCAGATGTCGCGCTCTGCGACGCGCTTCTTACGGCCCATGCCGACCAGCGAACCGAGCACATAATAATTCAACTTACCGGCCAACTTACTGTCGAAATCACTGAGCTTGAGGTATTCGGAATAGACCGGGCGGGCTTCGGCGAACTTACCGCTGAGGCGCAGGCTATCGGCGAGCCAGAGATGCGGTTCGGCGGTTTTGGGGTTGATCTGGATGGCTTTGCGAGCGGCCTCAATGGATTGGGGATAGAGCGCCTTGAAGCGATAGGCCTGGGCGACGAGGGTGAGGGCGACGGAGTGGGCCGGCTCGCGCTGGAGAACGGTATTCAACTGGCGGACGGCTTCATCGACATCGCCGGTATCGAGCAGGATGCCGCCATAGTTGGCGTGGGCCTCCAGATAGTCCGGGTCCAACTGGATGGCCTTCCTGTAAGAAAGACCGGCGTTCTCATAATCGAAGAGCGCGCTATAAGTGCGGCCGAGGTAGAACGCCGCCTGGTAGTAAGTGGGGTCGGCTGCGAGGGCGCGCTCGAAAGAGGCTACGGCTTTCTTATAGTCCTGCTCGTTGCCCTTGTGGTAATACTTCATACCCTCCTGAAGTAAGTCGGCCGCCGCCTTGTTGCGGCGGCGCGGAATCAGGATGCGGATGCGGACGGGGGACTCCTGCCCGGGGTAGACCATTTCCTGGCGCGGCCCATCGGGCTCGTACCCCATCTTGACGCCCTGCACGGTGTGCTCGCCGGGAGAGAGTCCGGGGGCATTGACCGGCATGCCTTTTTGGAGCACGCCGATGGTCTTGCCATCGACGAACACCTCGACGCCATCCATATTGGATTCGAAGATGAGGGTACCGAACTTAGGCGCGGGGGCGGTGGCGGGCCTGGCTTTGGACGGAACGTAGGCCAGGAGCATGTCGGGATCGAAGTTGGCCTTATCGGAGGTGGGGTTCTGCTGATTGGTGGTGTACTCGCGCACCTGGGTGTGGACGTACTCGGCGAGTTCATCGGCGGTGACCACGCCATCGCCGGAGCTATCGGCGGCGCCTTCCATGCCCTGCACGACGTAGTAGGTGAAGACGCCGTGGCCGCCTCTCAGATCGGGGCTTTCGAAGGAGCGCTCTCGGGCGCGGCTGGCGGTGAGGGAGAAGAGGCTCTTACTGAGATCACCGAAGCGGCTGTTGAGGTTCTCGGTGTCCTCGGGAGTGATGGCGCCGGAGTGGCAGGCATCGGTGAGGAGGATCTTTGACTTGGCCTTGATCTTGCCACCGATTACGCTGCCGAGCTGGTCCATGGGGTAGCCGGTAGCGGCGATGCGGTCTAGATCGATATCGAAGGGCGCAAGGTAGCCCTTGCCCTGGTACATGAAGCCGTGGCCGGCAAAGTAGATGAGGACGCGGTCATCGTCCCTGGCGACGCTGGGGAGCCAGGTATCGATCTCGCGGCGGAGTCCGGCGAGGGTGGCCTTGTCACCGGTGAGCATGTGGACGTTCTCGACGCGGAAGTTGCCCCCTTCGGGGCTGATGAGGGCGGTGAAGATGGCTTGGGCGTCGCGTTCGGCGAATTGGAGCTGGAGTTTATCGGGCAGATTGCGGTAGCGCGAGATACCCACAATAACGGCGTAGCTGACCGGAATCTGTAGGGGTTTGGCAGTGGGTGCGGGGAGGGTATCGAGCCTTTCCACTTTGAGATCGCGCTGGCGGTTTTGTGGGGGCTGCTGGGCCAGGGCCAGGGAGGCGCAGAGCGAGAGGGCAAGCACGGCGAAAAAGCGACTTTGACGCGGAGATATCCGAGCTTCGCTCGGATGGACAAGCCGGAGGCTTATCCCACTGGGCACCGGGAGGAGGCGGATTCGCATGGGATCACCTGTGGGCCAGCCGGTACTCGTAGACCACCGGACCGGCGAGGGGCACGGGGGACGAGATCACGGCAGTGTTCTTCTGGCGTACGAAGAGGAGCTCGCGCTGTTCGGGCGTCATGCCGGGGTCAGGGAGGTTTTGGGGGAGGGCTTCACCGCGGGGCACGAGTTTGGGGCCGGCCGAGGGATCGATGCAATCGCCGCGCGATTTCAGGATGGTCTCGTCGCAGCGGGGGATGAGGGTGTGCGGCGTGCCCTTGGCGGGGGGCGGTGGCGGGTATCGCGGGGCGATATCGGTGAGGCGCGCGGGGGTGATCATCCAGTAGACGACCTCGTGGCCCGGGGGGCCGCCGATGCGGAAGGCGCCGGTGGTGGCGGGGATCTGGTATTCCCTGGAGGCGGAGACGCGGTTGTCCTGGCCGGTTTCGTCGCGCGGGAATAGCTGCTCATAGGTTCCGCTGGTGCTCTGGTTCATGACGTAGAGGTAGCCATCGAAGTTGGTGCGGAATTTGAAACGGACGCGATCGCCCTGGGCGAGCACGAGTCCGGGATCGATGGCACGCCAAGTACCGCTATCGAGGCGCTCGAGCACGAGTTCCATGCGGTGAAAGCCTTCGGTCATGGTGCGTGTGGTGGGCGGGGTCTGGGGAGACGCCAGCGCCACTGTGAGGCAGAGGGCGGACGCGAGGCGGATCATTGGCGCATCAATCATTGGTGCACCAGGTGAAGATCTGCGACGACGCGCGAATCGGCGCTGCCCGATGGGTTGACCACGTACACGGCGGTCTCCTTCTTATCCCCGGGGGTGTTGGGATCCACCTTTTCGATGATGAGGTCGCGGGCGTAGACGGCGCGCATGCGGGCGGCTACGCGCTGCTCCATGGGGTGGACTGCCGTGACGCCGTCATCCTCCGGACCGGCCGTGTCTCTTCGGAGATCGTCCATAAGATCCGGCGGCATGGTGTAAGGACGCCAGCCCTCGATTCGATTATTGCCGTCCTCGATTTCGGCGGAGGGGAACATGGGTTTCCAGTTGCCGCTGGAGCCCTGATTGATGATGTAGAGGTAGCCGGGGGCGTTGGCTTCGACGCTGAAGCGTATGCGGTCGCCGGCGTGGAAGACGGTGTCGTTGGGGACTTCGGTGGGCGTGTTGTCGGCAGCGAGTTTGAGGACGGTGTAGCGCAGGCCGAGGGGCGGCGCGCCGCCGGCGGGCATAGGCGCGGTAGCGGGGGCGGGCTGCGGGGCGGTGGTTTGGGCCACGGCCGCAGTAGTGCGAGGGGCGGGCGGCCTGGTGTCGGCGCGCGCGATCTCGACGGGTTTGGGAGGCGTGGCGGTGGAGCGCTTGGCGGGCGGGCGCGCGGTGTCGGTTCTGGCGGCGGGAGCTTGGGCGGCGGCGTAGAAAAGCTCGCGGGCGGTGAGTTGTTTCTTGGGGGCGGTCTGGGCAAACATCAGACCGACAGCACCGCAGGCAAGCAGGAATCCTCGAGTGGGTCGCATTGTAGGTTATCCGGTCCGGGTGGACAGGCCTCCTCTTTTAATAACGATATCACTGGAAGCGACGAATTCAGCGGGGGTAGGGTACCAGTGTAGGCTGGCCTGGCTTGGCCAGGTTCGTTGGGTGATTAGCCTGTGAGTGGTGGTTTTCCTGGAGCCGGCGGAGGGATTTGAACCCCGAGGGTGTAAAACAGATTGTGTAATCGCCGGTTCTCCGACAGACTAGGAGAGCCCATGGCGATTGAAAAGGATATAGTAGACCGGCTGCTGGCAGACTACAAGAAACCGGAGGATCTGTGTCGCAGCAAAGTAGTAATGTCCTATTTGGGCAAAGTAGAAATGTCCTATTGACAGGGTCCAGCCTGGAGGGTGGACGAAGGACAACTGCTGATGACCCAAGCCGAGCGAGACCGGCTGGTGGCCCTCAAGAAGGCCAAG
>JAPKZC010000380.1 GCA_026394025.1 Candidatus Solibacter sp. | reverse complement strand
TCCCCGTGAAAGGGCTGCCCCCCCGATTTCATGTTACCCCCGTGGGGTGCGGAATTGGGGGAGCGGCGGAGGTGGGGTGGAGAGGTAAGTGGTGTGGGAGGAGCGGCTTACGGGGAAGGGAAAATATTTTATGTTGGTGTGACCGGGATGGGGGCGGTATGCTGAAGCGTCATGGATGACAGCAGGCGCGCCGGACAGCGCATCTTCCTCAGCTCCACCTGCCTCGACCTGGTGGACCTGCGCAGCGGGCTGAAAGAGTCGCTGGAGGAGATGGGATACGAGGTCTGGGCGTCGGAGTTGCCGGGATTCCCCGTCGATAGGCGCCTGCACGCGCAGGACAACTGCCTGCGCAACGTGGAGCAGGCGGATCAGTATGTGCTGATCGTGAACGGCCGCTACGGGACGGCGTACGCAGGCACCGCCTATCCCAAGCATCCGCTGCCGGGAGAGCCGGAACGCGAGATCAGCGTCACCTGGTACGAATACCTGCGGGCGTTCGAGTGCAAGAAGCCCATGCGCATATTGGTACGCGAGGACGTCTGGGACCAGCGGGGGGTCTTTCAGGCGGCGCGGAAGAGCGGGGCGAATCTCACAGGGACGGGGCTCTCCACGGAACTGTTCGAGTTCCTGGATTTCGTTTGCAGCCGGGAGAAGGCCAACTGGATTCACACCTTTCGCGACTTTCCCTCAGCCCGCGACATTCTGCGCGATTGGCTGCGGCAGGAAGAGGCGCAGAACGCGCGGCAGTTCGAACGCGAGGTGCGCGAGTTGCTGCTGCTGGCAGGATACCGCGGATTGGAAGCGGAGCCCAGCGGGGTTGGTTATTTCGTGGCGGAGACGGGCGATGCCCAAGTGCCTACGCTATGGGCGGTGCGGTGCGTTTTCCAAGAGCATCGCCAGGCTACCAAGCTCGACGACTGGAACCCGTTCTTCGGGGATTTCGAGGATGGGGGCTACGACCGGGCGCTGGCGGTTACCAACAGTGCATACGAGCCGGCGGTGCTGGCGCACGTGGCCACGCGGCCGAGGCTGGCGAGAAGGGTTAAGCTGGCGACCGCCGGGCAGTTGCTGGGCGAACTGCTGGACTTGAAGGAGTATGTGCGGCGGGTGCGGGAGGACTACGACGGTTACTGCCCGGAACGGCAAGCGCTGTATTTGCCGCTGCGCACCAACCTGAAGAAGTACTTCGTGCCGCTCTCGTGCAAGGGGGATTACACGGGCGACCTGTTTGCGGCGATCGACGGGTTCCTGGAGGATCCGGAGGTCAACCACCTGACCATTCTGGGCGACTTCGGGACGGGCAAATCCTGCTGCGCGATGGAACTGACCATGCGGCTGCTGGAACGGGGCGGGCCGCGCACGGCGCTGTTTTTCAGCCTGCGGGATTACCAGCACGTGGAGACGCTGCAATCCATTGTGACCAAGGGGATGACGGAGAAGTACGGCATTCTGAACTTCAACTATCCGGCATTTCTGCGGCTGCTGGAGGAGGGCCGGCTGCTACTGATCTTCGACGCGTTCGATGAGCTGGCGACGCTGTCGGAACGATGGGCCACGGTGGCCAGCCTGCGGCGGCTGAATGAGGCGGTGCGGGGACGCAGCAAGGTGATTCTGACCTGCCGCACGCACTACTTCACCACGGACGCGGCGGCGCGGGAAGGCATCGCCGGCAGCATGCCGCGGGGCGGCGAGTTGTTTGCGGAGCTGGAGGGGCGGCGCAACTACTCGATTGTGTACCTGGAGCCGTTCTCGGGGGAACAGATTCGCGAGTTCGTGCGCCGCCACCATCCGTTGGACAGCGATGCGGTGATGGAGCAGATCGGCCGGTTGCAGTTAGAGGAAGACCTGGCCACGCGTCCGGTGCTGCTGGAGATGATTCTCAAGACCCTGCCGCGCCTGCTGAAGGAAGCGGGTCCGCTGAACCTGGCCACGCTCTACGAGACCTTCACCCGGCTGTGGCTGGACGATGTGGCCAAGGGAGCGGCTCTGGCGCCCAAGGACAAGCTGCGTTTCTCGCAGGCGCTGGCCCTGAAGCTGAACCGGGACGATTTGCCGCGCATACACTACAGCGCGCTGGAAGAGTACGTGGGCGATTTCTTTCAGAAGCTGCTGCGCTCGCCGGCGGACCGCTTCCGCTTCGACCAGGAGATAAGGGTGTGCGACTTTCTGAACCGGGAT
>JAPKZC010000196.1 GCA_026394025.1 Candidatus Solibacter sp. | reverse complement strand
CATCTTGCGCGGCGGGAAACAGGATATCGGGATCTCTAACTGCGGTGTGCGGCCAACACGCTCAGAGGCGTTCCAGGAGGCCCGTCAGGAAAGCCCAGAAGGGCTGAACCGAAGAAATCTTGAGGCGTTCGCTGGGGCTGTGGACGTCCACGATGTGGGGTCCGAAAGAGATCAACTGCATGCCCGGGTACTTCTCGCCAATCACGCCGCACTCCAGGCCCGCGTGCATGGCGACAAGTTCGGGAACCTTGCCCAGGATTTCCTGATGCACGGTCTGGCACTTGCGCACGACATCGCTGGCCGGTTCGGGTTTCCAACCGGGATAGCCGCCGGTGTGCGCCACCTCAAAGTGCGCCATGCGGAAGACGGTGGACACCATTCGCGCCGCAGCCAGCTTGCTGCTCTCGATGGGGCTGCGCTGGCTGGTTTCGATCTCCACTTCGCCATCCTTGGTGGACACGGTGGCGAGGTTGGTGGACGTCTGTACCAGCCCGGCGACATCGGGGCTCATCGCCAGAACACCGTGGTGCTGGCTGGCCAGTAGTCCCGCCACCTCGACCGTGTCGGCGTCAGCCCACACTCGCTCGGGGAGTGCCACGCTTTCGAGCGTAATGCGCAGGCCGGCATCGAACGCGCCGAGGTCCATCCGCACCGCGGCTTCCACCGCGCCCACCACCTCCTTCAACTCCTCCCGGCGGCTGCCATCGAGCACCACTGTGGCGGAGGCCTCGCGCGGGATGGCGTTGCGCTTACTGCCGCCATTGATGGCGGCAACGGTGAGGGGCATACAGGCCATCAGGGTCTGCAAAACGCGGCCCAGAATGCGCACGGCGTTGCCGCGACCTTTGTTGATGTCGATCCCGGAGTGCCCGCCTTCGAGACCGGAGACCTTGATGCGCCAGGCTTCGCCGGACACAGTGGCGTGGCAGGAAACGGTGCGCCGGGCGACGGTGTTGAGTCCGCCCGCGCAGCCGATGCAAAGCGTTCCCTCCTCCTCGCCGTCCAGGTTCAGGAAGTATTTGGACTGGAGCAAGCCGCCGGGGAACTGCGCGGCGCCAGTCAGCCCGCTTTCCTCGTCGATGGTAAAAAGGAACTCCAGGGGGCCGTGGGCAACATGGTCGCTCTCCATCACGGCCAGCGCGGCGGCAACGCCGACACCGTTGTCGGCGCCAAGAGTCGTGCCGTCCGCCTTCAACCAGTCGCCATCGCGGACCAGACGAATGGGGTCGGTGTCGAAATTGTGCGCCGTGCCCTCGTTTTTCTCGCAGACCATATCCAGGTGGCCTTGCAGCACGGCCATGACAGCGCCCTCGCGTCCGGGGCGGGCGGGCTTGCGGACCACGATGTTTCCCACCGCGTCCGAGGTTGACTCAAGGCCCAGGCGGGTGGCTTGAGCCAGTACATAGCTGCGCGCCACCGCCTCTTTTTCGGAGGCGCGAGGTATCGCCGAAAGTGCTTCGAAGTGCCGCCACAGGGATTGGGGCTCGAGGTTCTCCATTACGTTTTTCATAGATGATCAACCCCTTCATGGTACAGCCACCGCGCGAGCGCGTGGTGCGGTTCCTAGGTGATGTCGATGTGGTGCGGGAGTTTTGAGCGGAGCTTGATGCCCACCGGGCTGCCGGCGAAGACATAGCCGGCAAGGAACACGGCTGCGAACAGGAGAGACCGCAGCGAGAAGCCGTCGAGAATGACCACCACCACCGGCACCAGCAGGACCAGCGAACCTACGTTCTTATTCATTCTGGGACCTCCTAAGAGACGCCCGCGTCTGAATGATTCTAGCAGTTGCCCAGTCCAAGTGCTACGCTGTTACCTCGGAAGACCGGGAGTGTCACTTGAGCTTTGTTCAAGGTTTGAAATGCCTGTTTTGCGAGGCGGTCTATCCGGCTCGCGTGGCGTACACCTGTCCGCGTTGCGGCATTGGCGGAATTCTCGATGTGCAATACGATTACGCGGCCATCGGGCGTATCCTCACGCGCCGGCGGCTGGCAAGCAGGAGCGAGCCATCGCACTGGCGATACCGCGAACTCCTGCCAGTGGGTTCGAATGCGGCGCTTCCGGCTCTCTCCGTGGGCGGCACGCCACTCACTTCCGCGCCGACGCTGGCCCGTCATTTGGGCATTGCGAAACTCTTTCTGAAAGATGATGGCCGGAATGCCACCGGATCGCTGAAGGACCGGGCGAGTTCCGTGGGAGTGGTCAAGGCGCGCGAAAAACGGCGGACCATCATCGCGTGCGCGAGCACTGGTAATGCGGCATCGTCGTGCGCGGGAATGGCTGCCAGCATGGGTTTGCGGAGCGTCATCTTCGTTCCGGAACGCGCGCCGGAACCCAAGGTCACGCAGTTACTGATCTTCGGCGCGACGGTGCTGCGCGTGCGCGGCACTTATGAGGACTCGTTTCAGCTGTGCCAGCGCGCGTGCGAGAAATGGGGCTGGTACAACCGCAACTCCGGCATCAACCCCTACCTGGTAGAGGGGAAGAAAACGGCCGGTCTGGAAATCGCCGAACAGCTCGCATGGGAACCAACGGATTGGGTGGCGGTTTCGGTAGGCGACGGCTGCACCGTTGCAGGCGTCTGGAAGGGCTTCCGCGAACTCAAGGCCCTGGGTCTGATCCAGCGCACACCACGAATTCTAGGTGTGCAGGCGGAGGGCGCCGCGCCGGTGACCGCCGCCTTCCTGAGCGGCGAGCCGATGCGGCCCGTCGAGCCTTCCACAGTGGCGGACAGCATCGCCGTGGGAGTGCCGCGAAACTGGAAGAGGGCGGTGCTGGCGGTGCGCGAATCAGGCGGCGCCATGATCAACGTCGCCGACTCTGAAATTCTGGATGCCATGCGGTACACGGGCCGCCTCTCGGGCATCTTCGCCGAACCGGCCGCTGCCACCGCCGCCGCCGGCTTGCGCCGGGCGGTTGCGGAGGGTTGCGTGGCCCGTCGTGCCAGCGCGGTAGCATTGATTACCGGGAACGGGCTCAAGGACGTGCAGTCGGCACGGGCGGCCGCCGGCCAGCCCTACGACATTACGCCCGACGGCGCGGCCCTCGAAGACATCCTGCGGGAACGGAAGTTGATTGCGTGATGTTGGTCAATAGGATCGCCGACGTACTTGGAAGCTCCCGGCCCGGAGGTGCTCCAAGCCGAGCCGCGACCGTCAGGGAGCGGTCTCTATCCACGCCCACGAACTCCCTCCTGATTCGGAATATTCACACGATAGTCCTGATGGACGCGGAGAGCCAGGTGCTGCGCGGCGGGTATATCTACACGGAGAATGGCGAGATCCGGCGTGTCGGAAGCGGCGCCGCGGGTCTGCCCAAGGCGGATCGTATCATCGATGGCCGGCACTCCATCGCACTGCCCGGCCTGATCAATACGCACCATCATCTATACCAGACCCTGACCCGCGCCTATGCTCCCGCGGCGGACGCCAAACTCTTCGACTGGCTGCGCACCCTGTACCCGATTTGGGCCAGGCTGGATGAGGAGTGCGTCCACGTGGCGGCACTGGCCGGCATGGCGGAACTCCTGCTCTCCGGATGTACCACCACCAGCGACCACCACTATCTGTTCCCGCGCGGCCGCGCCAATCTGATCGACGCGCAGATTGAAGCGGCGCGCCGCATCGGCATGCGCTTCCATCCCACGCGCGGCAGTATGAGTGTGGGTCGGAGCAAAGGCGGGCTGCCGCCGGATTCGGTGGTGCAGAACGAAGAACGAATCCTCCAGGATTGCGAGCGTTTGATCGCCAGCCACCACGACCCCGCGCCCGGTTCCATGTTGCGTCTGGCGCTGGCGCCGTGTTCGCCGTTTTCCGTGTCGCCCGAACTGATGCGCGCCAGCGCCGGCATGGCTCGCCGTCACGGTGTGCGGCTGCATACCCATCTGGCCGAGACGCGCGATGAAGATGCCTACTGCCTGAGCCGGTTTGGCAAGCGGCCGCTGGACTTGTTAGAGGACGTGGGATGGCTCGGCGGCGACACATGGCTGGCGCACGGCATTCATTTCAACCGCGGCGAAGTGAAGCGCCTGGGGCGCGCGGGGGTGGGTATTGCGCACTGCCCGAGTTCGAACATGCGTCTGGGTTCCGGCATCGCGCCGGTCCCGGCGCTACGCAGTGCCGGCTGCCCGGTTGGCATTGGCGTGGACGGCAGCGCTTCCAATGACAGCTCGCACCTGTTGGCGGAAGTACGCCAGGCGTTGCTGCTACAGCGCGTGCGCTATGGGGCGGGGGCGCTATCGGTGGTCGAGGCCTTGCGGATGGCGACGGTGGAAGGCGCACGCTGCCTGGGTCGCGACGATATCGGCAGCCTGGAACCGGGCAAGCGCGCCGACGTGGCGATGTTCGATTTACGCGGCGCCGGTTACAGCGGAGCGGGGGACGCCGTGTCCGCGCTTCTGTTGTGCGCCCCGGCACAAGTGGACACGCTGGTGGTGGAAGGGCGCGTCCTTATCGAGGGCGGCGCACTGCAGTCCATATCGCTGGAATCGATTCTGCGCCGGCATCGCAGCCTTGCCGCCAAACTTCAATCTGCTTAGGAGCCGCCGCGCTGGTATGCCACTTTCCGAGTATGTCGTGCCCTGGTGCGCGATAATTGTGATGCACGTGACCACTGTGATCGGCCAATTCCTTGAACGCGGCATGGGCGCAGTCGACCGCTTCGTGCAGGAGGCCAGGCCCGCACCGACGCCATGACGCGACTCGACAAACTCCTGCTCCACGTGCCCCGCCTGCGACGCCTGGTTTTGGACCGAGAAGCGTTCGCCGCTCATTGCGCGCGATTGCAGCACGAACTGGACGAAAGCCTGGAACGCGAACGGGCTCTGCGCCAGCAACTCGATAAATCGGGCGAAGAGGCTCGCGCACTCGCCGCTGCGTCCGGTGACGGAAGCTCCATCAACGAGAGAATGCGCAACGACTGGGACAACCGCGCCCGCACCAGTTCCCGCTACTTCATTGTCACCGGCGAGCAGGCCCGTACCGAAGAGTCCTTTTTCGATTCCGGCGAAGCCAACGTCCGCGATCACATCCTGAACGACCTGGAGAATATCTGCCAGGGCAGCGACCCCCGCCGGATGCGCATCGTCGAGATCGGCTGCGGCGCCGGCCGCCTGACCAGGGCGCTCGCCGCGGTCTTCGGCGAAATCCACGCCGTGGACGTTAGCGGGGAGATGATCCGACAGGCGCGCGAGACCGCCGGCGCTCTTCCCAACGTCCGGCTCTATGTCAACAACGGCGCCGATCTCTCCGTGCTGCCCGCGGCTCCATTCCACTTCGCGTTCTCGTTCCTCGTCTTCCAGCACGTTCCGGAGCGTTCTGTCATCGAAACCTACGTTCGCGAGGTCCACCGTGTGCTGGAGCCCGGCGCCCTGTTCAAATTCCAGGTGGAGGGCGGTCCCGCTCCAGACGAAGCGCCCGCCGACACCTGGCACGGCGTCTCCTTCAGCGAAGAAGAGCTGCGCGCCATGGCTCTTCGCTGCGGGTTCGAAGCGCGCTATCTGGAAGGGGCCGGGACTCAATACCTCTGGGCTTGGTTTTTCAAACCGTAGCCGGCTTACGCCGGGTTCTCGCGATTGGCCTCGCGTGCCCCGTGCGCCGATATCGTGCGCGCCGCCATGGAAGTGGGTTCGTATCGGCATCCCGCATGGCTTGACCCCAACCTCGCAATGTGTGATTATTCATCTAGGTGAATAATCATTCAATTGAGGCGTCTTCCGTGGCCACTATGTTTGCTCCGAACCAAATCCTCAAAACCGCCGCCCCCGACTTCCTGAAGGATCTCGACCTCACCGACGACGAACTCCTATATCTCCTAGACCTCGCCGCCGAAGTCAAAGCCTCCCCCGCCGACTACGCCCACTCTCTCGACGGCAAGAACATCGGCATGCTCTTCGAGAAACCGTCGCTTCGTACCAAGCTAACTTTCGAACTCGCCATGAAGCAGATGGGCGGTGGATCGGTTTTCCTGGAAGGCCCCATCGGTATCCGCGAGCCCCTCAAAGACGTCGCCCGCAACCTGGACCGCTGGGTCAATGGCCTGGTCGCCCGCGTTTTCCTCCAGAGCACTGTCGATGGCCTCGCCGAATGGTCCCGCGTCCCCGTCATCAACGCCCTCAGCGACCTCTACCATCCCTGCCAGGCGCTCGCCGATGTCCAGACCATCCGCGAACACTTCGGCGTCGCCCTGCTCCACGGGCTCAAGCTGACTTTTATCGGCGACGGCAACAACGTTGCCCAGTCGCTCATGTTGACCGGACTGCGCCTCGGTATGGATTTCGCCCTCGGCTGCCCCGAGGGATACCTGCCCGATCCCGAAATTGTCACCCAGGCCGAAGGGCTCGCCGCCGTCACCGGCGCGTGCCTGCTGATTACGCACGATACCGCCGCCGCCCTCGCCGGCGCGCACGCGGTCTACACCGACGTCTGGGCCAGCATGGGCCAGGAGCAGGAAGCCGTCGAACGCAAGCGCGCTTTCCGCGATTACCAGGTGAACGATACGCTCTTCTCCCTGGCGCGTCCCGACGCCGTCTTCATGCACTGCTTGCCCGCCAAGCGCGACGAAGAGGTTACCGACTCCATCATGGAACACCCGCGCTCGGTGGTATTCGACCAGGCGGAAAACCGGCTTCATGCCCAAAAAGCCCTGCTGCTGATGATGCTGACTTAGCACGCCGCTGACTTAAAATAGAGACACCTTATGAGCAAACCGAAGAAAGTAGCGCTCGCTTACTCGGGCGGGCTGGATACCTCTGTCATCATTCCGTGGTTGAAGGAAAACTACGGCTGCGAAGTCGTCGCGGTGTGCGGCGATATCGGCCAGGGCGGCGATGAGCTTACCGGCCTGGAAGAGAAGGCGCGCAAGACCGGCGCCTCCGAAGTCTATATCGAGGACATGCGTGAGGAGTTCGTCTCCCAGTACCTTTGGAAACTGGTACGCTCCGGTGGCGTCTACGAGCACAAGTATCTCCTCGGCACCTCCATCGCGCGCCCCCTGCTCGCCAAAAAACAGGTGGAAGTGGCGCTGGCCAGCGGCTGCGACGCCCTCTCCCACGGCTGCACTGGCAAGGGCAACGACCAGGTCCGCTTCGAGTTGACCTACAAGGCGCTGGCCCCCCACCTGCCCGTGATCGCACCCTGGCGTGAGTGGAATATCGTCTCCCGCGAGGACGCCATCGATTACGCCCGCGAGCGCAATATCCCCATCTCCGCCTCCACCACCAAAATCTACAGCCGCGATCGCAACATCTGGCACATCTCCCACGAGGGCGGTGCGCTGGAAGACCCCGCCAACGCCGCGCCGGACGAAATCTGGATGCTCTCCAAGAGCCCGGCCCAGGCCCCTGACACGCCGGGTGAGGTCACCATCGGTTTCGAGAAAGGCGTCCCCGTCTCGGTCGACGGCAAAACCATGAAGGCTTTCGAACTGCTCGAAACCCTCAACACCATCGGCGCCGCGCACGGCATCGGCCGCATCGATCTCGTCGAGAACCGCTTCGTCGGCATGAAGTCGCGGGGCTGTTATGAGACCCCCGGCGGATCGCTGATCATGTTCGCCATCCGCGAACTCGAAGCCCTCACGCTGGATAAGAACACGCTGCACTACAAGCAGAAACTAGCGCTCGATTGGGCCGAGATGGTCTACAACGGTCTTTGGTTCACGCCCCTCCGCGAGGCCCTGGACGCCTTCTTCGACAAGGTCTGCGAAAACACTACGGGCGAAATCAAATTGCAGCTCTACAAGGGCAACATCACGCCGCTTTCGCGCAAATCGCCCTTCTCCCTCTACTCGCTCGATATCGCCAGCTTCACCATGGGCGCCAGCTACGACCAAAAGGACGCGCTCGGCTTCATCAACCTCATCGGGCTGCCCATGAAGGTGCGGGCCGCCCTTGGCGGCAAGTCGAAATGAAGCTCTGGGGTGGGCGTTTTGAAACCGGGCCGGGCGAGGTCTTCGAGCGCTTTGGCAACTCCCTGCACTTCGATCGCCGGCTGATCGATTGCGATATCCGCGGCTCGCAGGCCTTCGCGCGCGCCCTCGAGCGCGTCGGCATCCTCACCGCGGAAGAACTCGAACAGATCGTCCACGCCTTCGAGCAGATCCGCGTGGAGGCGGCCGCCCCCGCCTTCTACGAAGGCGCCGCCGATGAGGACGTCCACACGCTGGTAATCCGCAAGCTGAAGGAGCGCGCCGGCAAGGTCGGCGACAAGATCCACACCGGCCGCAGCCGTAACGAGCAGGTCTCGCTCGATACCCGCATGTGGCTGCGCGAAGAGTGCGCGGATCTCCAGGCGCTGCTCTGCTCCGTCATGGGCCATCTGCTCGAACTCGCCCAGTTGTACTCCGGCGCCATCGTCCCCGGATACACCCACATGCGCCGTGCCCAGGCCGTGCTCTGGCCGCACTACCTGCTCGCTTACTTCGAGATGTTCCTGCGCGATTGGGAACGCTTCGAAGATGCGCGCCGCCGCGCCAACATTCTCCCGCTCGGCTCCGGCGCCCTGGCCGGGAGCGGCTTTCCCTTCGACCGTGAGGCCATCGCCAGGGATCTCGGCTTCGACGGCATCACCCGCAACAGCATGGATGTCTCCGGCGATCGCGATTTCGCCCTCGATTTCCTCTACGCTTCTACCGTCACCATGATCCACCTGAGCCGTCTCGCCGAGGACTGGATCCTCTATTCCAGCGAGGAGTTCGGCTGGCTCGAACTCGGCGACAACGTCACCAGCGGCTCCAGCCTCCTGCCGCAGAAGTAGAACCCCGATTCGCTCGAACTCATCCGCGGGAAAAGTGGCCGCGTCATGGGCTGCCTTACCTCCCTCCTCGTCACCATGAAGGGCCTCCCCATGACCTACAATCGCGACATGCAGGAAGACAAGATTCCGCTCTTCGATGCTGCCGACCAGTTGGCGGATTCGCTCCTCATGATGTCGGGCGTGATCGACTCCACCCGCCTCAACCCGGCGCGGCCCGCCGCCGCCGCCGAAGAGAGTTGGGTGGTGGCCACGGACCTCGCCGAGGCGCTCGCCCGCGCCGGCACCCCCTTCCACCAGGCGCACCAGATCGTGGGACGCTTCGTTCTCGAAAGCCTGCAATCCGGCAAACAACCCTCGGATTGGACCGCCGAAGAGATGCACCGCTTCGCCCCCGAATTCACCGCCGATTTCGTGGCGCTGCTCAATCCCGCCGAAGGCATGAAGTCGCGCGAAGTTCCCGGCGGCGCCGGCGACAAGGCTGTGGCCACTGCGCTCGCACGCGCCAAAGAAACCCTCGGAAAGTTGATCGTATGACTAAAAGTTACCGTCAAGGCCAGATCTTGAAATTGATCCGCAACAAGGGGATTTCCACCCAGGAAGAACTCGCCCAGGAACTGAAGAGTCAAGGCATTGCCGCCACGCAGGTGACGCTCTCGCGCGACATCCGCGACCTGCGCCTCGTCAAGACGCGGGAAGGCTACAAAGAAATGGCGCCCGAGGAAACCGGCCCGCAGTTCTCTCTCCTGGCCGCCGAATTCCTGCGCGACGTGCTGCGCGCCCAAAACCAGGTGATTCTCAAAACCTCGCCTGGCCACGCCAACTCCGTCGCCGTCGCGCTCGACAACGAGGAGTGGCCGGAAGTAGTCGGCACCATCGCCGGGGACGACACCATCCTGGTCATCACCCCCGACAACCCCACCGCCGAAAGCGTCCAGGAAAAACTCCTGGCCCTGCTCGAAAACGGCTAACGCCCTACTTCGCTGATCCGCACATTGCGGAACTTCACGATCGAGAACTGATCGTGAAGTTGTAGGCCGATCGGGCCAACCTTGGAACGCTGCGGGTCGCCGGCATGCTCGGCCACCACACGGCCGTTCAGTT
>JAPKZC010000484.1:4098-5200 GCA_026394025.1 Candidatus Solibacter sp. | reverse complement strand
GCTCCCTGCGCTGTTTGACACTCGGTCTGGTCGCTGCAATCCTGGCCGCGCAAAGCCTGGGCCCGTTCGAGGACCACGGCGATGTCGGAGAGACGCCGCAAAAAGGGAAAGCCGAATTCTCCGGCGGCGAGTATCGCATCACCGGCGGCGGCGCCAACGTTTGGGGCACTGTCGACGCCTTCCATTACGTGTGGAAGAAAATGTCCGGCGATGTCGCTCTCACGGCGGATGTAAGCTTCGTCGGAAAGGGTGCCGTGGCGCATCGCAAGGTTACCCTGATGATCCGGCAGAGCCTCGACCCCGGCTCGGCTTACGCCGGCGCGGCGTTGCACGGCGATGGACTGACCTCGCTCCAGTTCCGGCCGACGGCCGGCGCCGCCACCAAGGAGGTGAAGCAAGCGGCCATGTCGGATTTGACCGCGCCCGTGCGCCTGCGCATCGAACGCCGGGGTGACAACTTCACCATGTCTGCGGGAAAGGCCGGTGAACCGCTCACGTCCACCGGGCCCGCCGCCACAGCTCTCACCGGACCGGTGTATGTCGGCTTCGCGGTTTGCTCGCACGATGCCAACGTGCTCGAAACCGCCGTCATGTCGAACGTGACGATGCAGGCTTTGCCCCCCGCCGCGGCCAACCGCCCACCCGCGCAGCGCTATCGCAGCAAGATGGCGATCTACGATTTGCGCGATAAGTCTATTAAGACGATCTATGAGGCCGACCAGGTATTCGAAGCACCCAACTGGGCGCTCGATGGCAAGCACCTGATCTTCAATACCGGCGGGCGGCTGTATCGCCTCCCGGTGGACGTTGCCAAGCCGACGCCGGAACTCATCAATATCGACGCGACTCTCCGTCTGAACAACGACCACGCTCCGTCACCCGACGGTAAGTTGATCGGGTTCTCGGCATCCACGCAGGCTTCCCGTGGATCGCAGGTGTATGTGGCGAACGCGGATGGCTCTGGCGTGCGCGTGGTGGCTTCGGCCGTGCCCAGCTATTTCCACGGCTGGTCGCCCGATGGCAAGTACCTGGCCTACGTGTATTCGCACCCGGGGCCGAACGGTGGCCCCGCAAACTACGATATTTTCCGCGTTCCCGTGGG
>JAPKZC010000484.1:0-4080 GCA_026394025.1 Candidatus Solibacter sp. | reverse complement strand
CTCTAATCCAGGCTACGACGATGGTCCGGAGTATTCGCCCGACGGCAAATGGATTTACTACAATACGGACCGCACTGGCGGGTGGGACGTCTGGCGCATCCCGGCCAATGGCGCCGGTCCCAATGACGAGAAAGCCGAACAGATCACCAGGGACGAACTGGAGGACTGGTTTCCGCATTTCTCCCCGGACGGGAAATGGATGCTGTATCTCTCCTTCGCCAAGGGCGTGAAGACGCACAATGACAAGCTCCCGGGCACCCAATTGCGCATGATCCCGGCGCCCGGCGCCCGCCCCGCGCAATCGCCCCAGATCCAGGTCTTGACCACCTTCTTCGGCGGGCAGGGCACGATCAACGTCAATTCCTGGTCGCCCGATTCCACGCGGTTTGCGTACGTGATTTATGAGCCACTGCTGCCGGTAGGTGGCCAATGATGAAGTGACTGGTTGGGATGGGCGTTCCGCTCGCGAAACTGGATGAAGAACTGAGCGGCCGCCGGTTGGGGCGCGGACCCCGGGGTCCGCGCGGGACGCTCTCGTCCCACATCCCGAAATAGCGGCGTCAGCGCCCTGCAAGGCGCGAGAAACCGATGGGGGCGTCGGCTGCTGACCAGTGGATGCCACAAATTTGGATAGGGTGGTGTTTCGACCCTACCGCGTTTACCATAGTGAAGAACATGAAGCTGCTGCCGGCACTTTTCTTCACTGCTTCTCTCCTGGCTCAGACCTGGACGCCACAAATCAGCAACACCCGCGCCTCCCTGCGCGGCATCAGCGCGGTCGATGCCAACACCGTGTGGGCCAGCGGCAGCGGCGGCACCTACCTGGCGACCGCCGATGGCGGCGTCACCTGGCGCGCCTCCAAAGTCCCGGGCACCGAAGCCCTGGATTTCCGCGGCATCCGCGCCATCGACGCACGCACCGTCTACCTGCTAAGTTCCGGCTCCGGTGACAAATCCCGCATCTATAAGACCAGCGACTCTGGCCGGCGCTGGACACTCCTCTACACCAACCCCGACCCCAGCGGCTTCTTCGACGCCATCGCGTTCTGGGACGTGCTACACGGCATCGTCGTCGGCGACCAACTCGACGGCCGCGCCGAGGTGCTCACAACCGATGACGCCGGCGCCACCTGGCAGCGGCGCTCCCCGCCCGCCGGCCTGCCCAACGAGGGATCTTTCGCCGCCAGCAACAGCTGCCTGACCCTGTTCGGCAAGCGCGACGCCTGGTTTGCCACCGGTGGCCCCGGCGCCGCCCGGGTCTTTCACTCCAAAGACCGCGGCCGCACCTGGGCCGTTGCGGTCACCCCGATGCGCAACGATGGCCCCGCTGCCGGCATCTTCTCACTCGCCTTCGCAGACGCTCGCCACGGCATCGCGGTGGGCGGCGACTACTCCAAGGACAAAGAAGACCGCCAGAACATCGCCCTTAGCTCCGACGGCGGCCGCACCTGGTCGGCTCCGCCGGGCGCCGTCCCCAAAGGCTTCCGTTCCGCCGTCGCCTGGTTGCCCGACCGCAAGCTCTGCGTCGTAACCGGCACCTCCGGGTCCGACGTCTCCAGCGACGGAGGCAAGACATGGAGACTATTCGACAGCGGCGCCTACAACGCCATCAGCTTCGTCCATGGCGGCGCCGGATGGGCCGTCGGCCCCCAAGGCCGTATCGCGCGTTTCCAACCGCCCGCGCGGTAGCCGCATGCTGCTTAAACCCAGGGGGGCGCTCACCAGGGATAGTGCGCTGTGTAAGACCGCTACCCTACTTGACCGCGACGTTGACAGCGGGCGCCGCCACACCGCCCACCTGTAGCACCAAGGGAACGCTGTTCCCAATGGGCGTCGCAGCGGCAAGGCGCACGTTGACCTGCAACACTCCCGACACCAGCCCGGGCGCATCGCCGGCGTACATCACGACGGCATCAACCCCGCCCACCTGGACGGTAACCGATCCCGCCGGTGTTGCCAGTTGACTCGCCGAGGCGACAGCACCATCCAGCGGCGTGAAACTCATGACCCCGCCCCCCATGGCGTACAGAATCAGAACCGAACCACGAGCCGCCGGCGCCTGGCTGCCATTCACCGAACCGTCCTGGTTCACCACAGCACCGGGAAATATCGCGGGCGCGACGCCGGCCACGCTCACCGGCAAGGCATTCGACCGGATGCCGCCATACTCCACCTGCACGCTGCTGCTCGTCTTTCCTGCCAGGCTCCACGGAGCAACCAGGTTGACCTGGCCCGCCGAGGCGTACAGAATTGGCGCGGCCACTCCGTCGAACAAGACCCGGGTCCCGCCCAGCGACCGGTTCACCAGCCCCGCCGAATTGATCGCCAGCCCCGTCGCGGTAGCCGGCCCCAGACCGCTGCCGAAGATGCTTAGCACTTCGCCCGGAGCAATCGGCCCCGCCTGGAAACTCGCTGCGTTCTGCACCGTGGACGCCGCGAACTGCGGGCGCGCATTGGCGGTCACCTGCACCGCCACGGTCGCCAGGTTCGATGAGGTCATGCCGTCCCATGCAGCCACGGTGAATGAGTCGCTCCCTTCAAATCCAGGATTCGGCAGCAAGGTCGCGGTATTGCCTTTCAGCCCGACCGTGCCGTTCGCCGGCTGCGACACGGCCCACAAGGTGAGATTCCCGCCATTGGCGTCTGTCGCCACGATTGCCATCGAGGCTGCCGCGCCCACTGCCGTCGCGATCTTGCCTCCATTCACCACGGGAGCGCTATTGCTGTTCCGATTGTCGGTGCCCGGCCCGTTGTGGCACGTGTAGCAGCCCATCTGAAAGCCGCGCCAATAGGTGCTTGTCCCAAATGCGTTCACCGTCCTGTTCCCGTATGCCCTGGAGAGCACGGTCCCGCGGAAGTCCGCCCCGTGGCACGCAGCGCAGCGCGCGGTATTTCTCCCTGTAAAGTTGGGGTGCTGCGAGACCCAGGTCTGCCCCAACGGGTGCATTCCGTGTGGGCCGTTCAGACTCGCCTGGCTTATGTTAGGGTCACTCGTGGCGTGACAAGCCGTACATTCGGCAAGCGTGCCGGTGTGGCCTTGCGTGTCCGTGCTCTGCACATTGTCGTTGGCATGCGAACTCGGATACTCCGCGTGCGTCGAGCCATGACACGCCTCGCACTGCAATCCGCCGTGCCCGGCCGAAAACCGGTATAGCGAAAGCCCCGCCGCTGGAACATTCGCTTGCGTGGCATAGGTCGAATCCCTCGGTGCGCGCAGTTTACCGCTGGCGTCCAGTGCGGATGTGAACCGGATCTGTCCGGCGTTGACAGTCGCGGTCCCGCTGTGGCAATTCTGGCAGCCCGGCTCGTTCAGCCAGCCCTGCCGCGCCGGGTCGCCTACCGCCGACATGGAGCCGTGGCAGTTCTGGCACTGGATGGCGAGTGTCCCATCGGCCGTCGCGGAGTTGCCCATCACGCCGCGAAGGCATTTCGTCTCCGACCCCGGATGGCAGCGGTAACAGGCGCCGCGATTGGTCGAGTCGTCCAGCAAGGTCCCGCTAACGGGATCCACTTTGCCGGCGTGGGAGGCGTGAATCGCACTGGTCAGGGCGGAGACGCCTGGCTGTCCTGCGGCGCCCAACGCGTTGGTCCCATGGCACGCAGCGCACAATACCGGTCTGCCGTCCGTGACCACGGTTTCGTAGAGACCTTGCGAGTTGTACTTGTTCGCCGCCAGCGCGTTCTGAAACAACGTCGTGCCTGCCCGGCGGTCGTCATGACGCCGCAGCACGTTCAGTTTGAAATCGCGCTCCGCCATCGAATGGAACACCCATCCGGCCCGCGGCCTCGCGGCCGCGTTCGACCCCGACGCGTGGCACGTCTTACAATCCAGCTCATCGGATACCGGCAAGACGATGTTCGTCGTCGCCAGCACCTTGCCGGTGCTGTCGGCGGCAGTTAGCCGCATCATCGGGTAGTAGTTCTTGTTCCCGTTGTCGTCGAACGGGGTCGCGGGAATGCCGTCCGCCGTGAACCAGTTCTGAGCCGTCTCAAATTTCATCGGCTGCGGCTGGTTCTTGGATCCCGGCATGCGGTTCCCAGTCAGACCGGTTTCTACTGCCGGAGCTGTCCCGAACAGAC
>JAPKZC010000930.1:11296-12648 GCA_026394025.1 Candidatus Solibacter sp. | reverse complement strand
GTGGAGGATGAGGATATCTCAAAGGAACTGGAGCGCGTGTTCAAGAAGCAGAAGATCCGGGTGGAAACGGGGGCGCGCGCGGAGAACATCGAGAAGACCGGCAGCGGGGTCAAACTCACCCTGACGACCAAAGACGGCAAGCAGGAACAACTGCAAGCCGAGAAACTGCTGGTGGCGGTGGGGCGCAAGCCCAACACGGACAGGATCGGCCTGGAAAACACCAAGGTGCAACTGGATCGCGGCTTCATCAAGGTGGACACTCACCAACAGACGGACGAGCCCGGCGTGTACGCCATCGGCGACGTGGTGGCGGGGACGCCGCAACTGGCGCATGTGGCGACGCGCGAGGGCATGATCGCGGTGGCCCACATGGCGGGCAAACCGGCCGTGCCGATCAACCGGAATCGCATCCCGGGCGCCACCTACACCCAGCCGGGAATCGGCAGCGTGGGGCTCACCGAGGCGCAGGCGCGCGCGCAGGGCTTCCAGGTGAAGGTGGGCAAATTCCCGTTCGCGGGAGATAGCCGCGCCACCATCCTGGGACATCACGAAGGCTTCATCAAAGTAGTGGCCGACGAAACGTACGGCGAAATTCTCGGTGTGCACATCATCGGCCCCGAGGGCTTTGAACTGATCGCCGAGGCGGTGGCGGCGATGGAAGCCGAGGCCACGGTGGAAGTGATGATGCAGACCATTCACGCCCACCCGACGCTGTATGAGGCGCTGGGGGAAGCATTCAACGCCGTCTACGGTCTATCCATCAATGCATAGCTGCTGCCTGCGCCAACTCGGGCGAATCGACTACGCAAGCGCGCTGCAACTTCAGCAGCAACTTGCGGCGGATCGCAAGCAGGGGCTGATTCCGGATCAACTGCTGCTGCTGGAGCACCCGCATGTGATCACGATGGGGCGCAACGGGGATCTGGAAAATGTGCTGGCCGGCGAGGACATTCTGGCGCGCGCCGGCATCGGCTTCTTTCCCACAGATCGCGGCGGCGACGTGACGTATCACGGTCCGGGACAACTGGTGGGCTATCCGATCCTCGACCTGCGCGACTGGCAGCGCGATGTGGGGGCGTATGTGCGCGCCGTGGAAGAGACCATCATCGCGACCCTGGCGGAGTACGGCATTGAGGGTGGCCGGATTCCCAAACTGACCGGGGTATGGGTGGGCGAGCGCAAAATCGCCGCCATTGGCGTCCACCTGAGCCGCTGGGTGACGTCGCACGGCTTCGCGCTTAACGTTGCGACCGACCTGAGCTATTTTCAGTACATCGTTCCCTGCGGATTGACCAAGCCCGTGACCTCAATGGCCGCGCTGGGCGTCCGTGCAAGCCTCCGCGAGGTGGGCG
>JAPKZC010000930.1:5251-11267 GCA_026394025.1 Candidatus Solibacter sp. | reverse complement strand
GAGGTGGGCGCAAAACTGGCCGTTCATTTCGCGCGGATTTTCGATTTTGAAATGCTGGAAGAGACTCCGGCGCTAGAAGCTTCGCTACTTGAAAGTGAGAACTGATATGACCGACGTCGTCATGCCCCAGATGGGCGAAAGCATTGTGGAAGGCACGCTGACCAAGTGGCTCAAGAAGCCGGGCGAGCGGATTGAGCGCGACGAGCCGCTATTTGAGATTTCCACCGACAAGGTGGACACGGAGATTCCGTCGCCGGCCGCAGGCACGTTGGCCGAGATCCTGGTGGAGGAAGGCAAGACGGTCGGCATCAACACCGTGGTGGCGCGGATCGAGGAAGGCGGCGCGGCCGGCGCGGCGGCCAAGCCCGTTGCCGCAGTGGCCGCGGAACCGCCGCCGGCCGCAGCGGCCGCACGGGACGCAGCGCCTCCGGCCGCGCAGGTGGAAGCGCCGCAGGCGCCGGAGCCGGCCGGTCCGCTCTCTCCACTGGTGCGCAAGATGGCGCGAGAACTCAATCTCGATCTGGCGCAGGTGAAGGGCACGGGCGCGGGTGGCCGGATCACCAAGCACGACGTGGAAGCCCACGCCGCGGTGCAGTCGCAGCCGGCGGCCCCCGCCTTTGCGCCGCGCCCGCCCGCCGTTGCCGCCGCTGCGTCCTCCGCGCCGGCCGTCATGGCCCCGCTGCCGGCCGCCGGACAGGCGAAGACCCGCATAGAGCCGCTGAGCACGATGCGCGCCAAAATCGCCGAGCACATGGTGATGTCCAAGCGCACTTCGGCGCACGTCACCACCATCCATCGCGTGGACATGACCAAAGTGGCGCGGATGCGCGAGCAGCACAAGGCGCAGTTCCAGGCGGCGTACGGTTTCGGCCTCACCTACCTGCCATTCATCACGCGCGCGGCGGTGGCGGGACTGCGCCAGTATCCGCTGCTCAACGCCTCACTCGATAACAACAACATCATCTACCACAATGAGATTCATATCGGGATCGCGGTCGCGCTGGAAAACGCCATTGTGGATCTGGCAGCGCGCGCCCGGTCGCGGCAGCTCAAGCCGGACGAAGTGACGGGGGGCACATTCTCCATCACCAACTTCGGCAGCTTCGGCAGCCTGATGGGCACGCCGGTAATCAATCAACCCCAGATCGCCATTATGGGGGTGGGCACGGTGGACAAGACTCCGGTGGTGATCGACGACGCCATCGCGATCCGCAGCATCTGCCATCTCTCGCTGAGCTTCGACCATCGCCTGATCGACGGCGCGCTGGCCGATCAGTTCATGACGAAGGTCAAGCAGGTGCTGGAGAGCTGGTCGGAAGAAGTACTGTAATCCCGGGCTTCCGCAGCCGGCGTATTTGCGTTAAAGTAAACGGTGACCGAGGTAGACATGCCGATCACCAGACGCTCCGTATTAGGGCTCGGCGCCGCCGCGCCCGCGCTCTTCCTGCCGCGCCGCTCGCAGGCGCAGGATGCCATTCCAGAAATTGCAAAAGGCCCGTTCAACGGCGCCGAATCGCTCAAGCAGTACCGCATTCCCGAGTGGTTCCGCGACTACAAATTCGGGATGTGGGCCCATTGGGGACCGCAGTCCGCGGCCGAATTCGGCGATTGGTACGCGCGCAATATGTACATGCAGGACAGCCCGCAGTACAAGTATCACGTCGAAACCTACGGCCACCCCACCAAGTTCGGATTCAAGGACGTCGCGCTTACCTGGCACGGGCGCGAGTTCGACGCCGATCACCTGATCCAGCTATATAAAAAGGCCGGCGCCAAATACTTCATGTCGATGGGAGTGCACCACGATAACTTCGACCTGTGGAACTCGCCGCACCAGCCGCGCTGGAACTCCGTGGCCACGGGCCCGAAGAAGGACATCGTCGGCCTGTTTGCGGCAGCGTCCCGAAAGCACGGGCTGAAGTTCGCCGTGAGCGAGCATCTCTCGAACAGCTACAACTGGCTGGCGGTGAGTCACGGCGCCGATAAGGCCGGACCGCTGGCCGGCGTCCCCTACGATGGCACGGATCCGGCGTACGCCGATCTGTACCACCCGTTCCCCAAGGACAAGCCCATCCCCGCCCAGGCGATGAGCCGGGAAGCCCCGGATTCCTGGAAGCGGCTCTACTTCCTGCGGATACAGGACCTGGTGGACAAGTACAAGCCCGACCTGCTCTATACCGATGGCGGCATTCCGTTCGGTGAGTGGGGGTACAAACTGGTCTCGCACTACTATAACCGCGTGCCGACGGGCCTCTACACCAGCAAGACCAAGAAGGATTGCGAGCAAGGGACGTGCGCGCTCGATATCGAGCGCGGCGTGGCCGGCGACATCCTGCCCGACGCGTGGCAGACCGATACCTGCATCGGCGGCTGGCACTACAAGAAGGGCCAGAAGTACAAGACAGGCAAGAACGTGGTGGACCTGATGTGCGATATTGTGAGCCGCAACGGCAACCTGATGCTCAACGTGCCGCTGCCGAACAGCGGCAAGCCGGATGACGAGGAACTCAAGACCGTGGAGGAGATTACCAAGTGGATGGCGGTCAACAGCGAGGGCATCTACGGCACGCGCCCCTGGAAGATCGCCGGCAGCGCGGCCCCGCCGGTGGCCGAAAACATGGCGTTCAATGAACGCAACCGCAAAGACCTCACGGCCAACGACGTCCGTTACACCACCAAGGGCGGCACGCTGTACGCCTTCGTGATGGGCTGGCCGGAGCGCGAGGCGGTGGTGCCAACGCTGGCGCTTGGCGGCAAGAACCAGGTTGGGAAGATCCGCAGCGTGGATCTACTGGGGCATCGCGGCAAGCTCAAATTCACGCAAGACGAGCAATCCCTGCGCGTGACGTTGCCGCCCGAAAGGCCGAGCGAACACGCCATCTGTTTCAAGATCGCGATTTGAGGTTCAGCTTCAAGAAGGGGTGCGGAGCCGGAGGTGGGGTGAGCTTCAGGCTGCCGACGCCCGCTCGCGGGCGCATTCTTTCTCGCGCCTCACTCAGCGGCGGCGTGATGCGTGCCCTGCCACGCAGACAGGATCGCCTGGACTTGCTCGCCGACACGCAGGCGGGCGCCCGTGCGGTCCACGCCGCACGCCAGAAGGTCATCATAGTTCGTGTGGTTGTGCCGGACAGCGGCGGCGACGGCCGCGAATAAGGCACGCTCTTCGAGTTTGCGTCCAGCCTCGCTGCGGCCGACGCGGCCGCTGCCTCGCGTGGCGGTGTGCGCGGCGATGGCGCGCGCTTCCCGCGGCGTGCAGCGGGGAAAGAGGGCCAGAACCCGCGCGGTCATCTGCTCCACCAATTCCTCATCTTGCTTGCCGCGGAGTTTGGCCGCGCGCGCCCGCGCCCGGTCGTCCGCATCCAGGGTGCACTCGGCCTCGGCCTTCTCGACAGCGGCGCTCTCCACCAGAATGCCTTGCCTCTCGTAGCGCCCGCGCGACCGGCTGAACCGCACCACAGTGGCCGTTTTGCCGCTGTATTTGGTCGCGCGCCGCGTCAGCGCCGTGTCCCCGGCCGGCAGAAACTCGAGGTCGCCCATGCCGGCGCATGCCAGGCAGAGCGCCTGTTCCGCTTCCAGGAAGAGCATGCTGTCGCGGGGGAGTTCGGCGCCGCACTCCGTACACTCGGAATCGCGGATAATCTCAAACACCACGGGCCGCGGCGCCTGGCTCAACTTCTCTTCCAACTTCTCCAGTTTGCGCCCGGAGAGAGCCGGCGAAACGAAGTGGGTACGGTAATTCCTCTCGATCTCCGGATCTCCGCTGTTGCTGAATCGCAGGTCCACGGCACCGTCACGCCCCGAGCGCACATAGCGGGTCTCGCTGGGCCGCAGCCCCTTCTGCCGCGCCCACTGCCGGAAGAAGGACATGGAGAGCGAGATCTTCGTAAGATTGCCCTGGACCATGCGCTCCAGGAAATCGAGGCGCCCTTTCCGCCAACTCTCGACATGCGCGGGCTCGAGAAGCCGCATCCCGGTGAGGACATCGATTGCGCTGACGTAGCCATGGTCCGCCAGAGCGGCTTCCGCCGCCCGGATCACCCGCTGTTCCAGACCTTGCGTGCTATCGCGATGCATACTCAGGCCCTCGCAGAACCGCATACTAACATGGCTATGGCTCCGGCGTCGCCGGATTGGGAGCGGTACAATTCTCTGGCGTGGACGGACTCTCGCCGGCCAGCGAAGCCGCCATCGCGCAGTCGGTCCGCGAGGACGATTCGTCGCCCAGAAGGCTGTAGACGTGGGCGCGCAACAGGTAGAGGTGCGGCTCCTGTGGGCCCAAGCGGATGGCTTCTGAAAAGTCGCGCAGGGCGGCCTCCATCTGGTCGCCATGCCGCAAGTACAACTCACCGCGGTATTGGAAGGCCTGCCACAATTGCGGGCTCAGGCGGATGCCTTCCGTGAGCAGCGCAATGGCCTGATGGTCGCGACCGGCGGAGGCGTGCTCTGCGGCCCTTTCCAAAATAGTTGCCGGATCGGGCACGGCCGCAAACCTGCGGCTGGCGATATGGAAATAGGCGCCCATGAGCAGGCAGAGGCAGCCGATTTCAGCGGCGCCATCGAATCCCCAGCCCCCGAGGAAGATGCGGCTGGCCAGGGGCAAACTGCCGAACACCACGGCCATGGCAAATGCCGTACGACTCCATTGGCGTGCCCGCGACCGGTATGTCACGTGGGATGCTGCGCGGATTTCGTCCCCTCGGGGCGCCGGCATATTCACCACGATAGCGCAGCGCGTGCGCGCGGCTCTGGTGGGAGCCGCGACCTCCAGGGAGTGGTTGCGTTTAGGTCAGTACTCTCTGGTCTTGTTGATTCCGGGTTGTGGCACGGGGTACTTACCGTCGGCTCCGGCGAGTAGTGGCGCGGGTCCGTCCATGGTCAGCTTATCGACGCCGGGAGCGAACTCGTGTTCATGATTCAGCATCTGGTCGAAGGTGACAATCTGTCCCGTGTGGGCGGCCAGGCGGCCCATGGAGCCCACCAGGCTGGCCTCGGCGCCGCGCTTGACTTCGTTGTAGGGCTTATCGTCGCGGATCGCCTGGATCAAATCCTCCCACTCATAGTCATAGGGCGAGTGCTCGGGCTGCGGGTAAGCCCAGAGCAGATTTTCACTCTCCGGGGCCGTCTGCCCGGATTGCCATCGCGGAATCTTCTGCCCCTTATAGATTCGCGTCCGTCCCGGCGTGTGCGAGGATGTGGAGATGACGGCCGAGCCCTTGGAACCGTGCGCGTAGCTGGCGAATTCGTTGTGGCATCCGGCCATGTTGCGGCCGTCGTAGAACAGCTTGACGCCGTCGGAGTAGGTGTACTCCACGGAGTAGGTATCGAGGTTCTGGTCCACCGAATTGCCACGGTAGTGGCGCCCGCCCAAGGCTTGCGCTTCCACGGGCCAGGAGCCTTTGATCCAGGAGCATTCATCGATCTGATGGATGAAGTAGTCGCTGAAGACGCCGCCGCTGGCCCACAGGAACGCGTGGAAGGAGCGGATCTGATACAGCACCTCGGAGATGCCCTCGGGCTTGGGTGGAGCGGTGCCGCCGCCGGAGCCCATGCGATACGCGCGCATCGTCACAATATCGCCGATCTGGCCGGCATTGATGCGGCTGAGCAATTCCTGGCGCGCACGGCAGTGGCGGACCATGAGGCCGACCCCAACCTTGAGGTTCTTCTGCACGCTCAACTCGCCGAGTTTGAGCATGCGGCGAGTGGTGGGGCCATCCACCGTGACCGGCTTCTCCATGAAAGAGTTCAGGCCCTTCTCAACGGCGTAGCTGAACTGCACCCAGCGGAAAGCCGGCGGGGTGGCGAAGATGGCGACGTCGCCGGGCTTGAGACAATCCAGCGCCTTGCGGTAACCGTCGAAGCCGATGAACTTGCGGTCCTCGGGCACATCCACCTGGGCAGGGAACTTCTGCCGCAGTTTGCCATGGCTATCGGCGAGTTTCGAATTGAATACGTCGGCCATGGCCACCAGCTTGATGGGGCCGTTCTTCACCCCGAGCGCGTTGTCCGCGGCGCC
>JAPKZC010000930.1:3233-5216 GCA_026394025.1 Candidatus Solibacter sp. | reverse complement strand
ACCCTACCAGCGCCAGTTGAATTGTGTCGTTTCCCGCCGCATGGACGTAGGGGATGGTCATGCCGGCCAGGGTAGATACCCCGGCTATGCGTCCGCTATCGGTCAGGAAGCGGCGGCGTGAAGTTGGGTTCGCGTTCGTCGTGTTCTCAGTCATTGCAGGCCTACCTCATGATTAACGTACTCCATCTCGCGCCGGAATGCTGCCCCCCTGGCGTAGGACCAGGCGCGGCGCTTCGTTCGCCAGGGGCCACCCAAGCGGCGATCGACAAGAGGTTCACTTGAGTCGGTTATGATGGAAAGGCCCCATGATTGGCCAGACGGTTTCGAAATACCGCATTCTCGCAGAGATCGGCCGCGGCGCCCAGGGTATCGTCTTCAAGGCACAGGACATGTCTCTCGGGGGATTCGCGGCCATCAAGATTCTGGCGGAAAAGCTGGTCAACGACCCCGAAATGCTGCACCGCTTCGAGCGCGAGGGCGTCGCCGCGTCCGCGCTCAACCATCCCAACATCTGCACCGTATTCGAAACCGGCAATTGGCAAGGGCATCCGTACCTGGCGATGGAATTGCTAACCGGCGAGGCGCTGGACGACCGATTGGCCGGCGGACCCATCCCAGGCGACCAGTTGATTGAGATCGCCATCGGCGTAAGCAGCGCTCTCGAGGCGGCGCATGCCATCGGGGTGGTGCACCGCGACATCAAACCGGCGAATCTCTTCCTCACGACCAGCGGCCAGGTGAAGGTGTTGGATTTCGGCTTGGCCAAGGTGAAGCCTCCGGCGGTGCCGCTGGGTGACGACGCCCCTACGGCCGCCATGTTTCTCACGCGGCAAGGCACGGTCCTGGGCACTCTGGCCTACATGTCGCCCGAGCAAGCTTGTTGCGAACCATTGGACGGGCGCGCCGACCTCTACTCACTCGGCGTCGTACTTTACGAATTGGGCACCGGAGAGCTGCCGGTCCGCGGATCGGAAAACACCGCGGCGCTGCCCGCGGGATTAGGCCCCATCGTCGCGAGGCTAATGGCCAGCGATGCCCGCATGCGCTACCAGACTGCCGGCGAAGCGCGCGAGGCATTCCAGCGTTGTGCGGTTGGAGCGAGCCTCGGTACACCGTCAAGATGGCGGGAATCACGGTACACGTTGAGGCGTCAGCCGCTGGTTATTCGAGAAGAGACTGGGGCTCCCGGCCCTGACCAGGATCACACCGGACTGGATCATGCCGGAACAGGATGGTCCGAGACGGTCATCGAGAGAATCCGATTTCCATCCGCAGCCTGGAAGGCCAATCTGGCATCCGCCTCGCGCTGAAGTACAGCACACATCACGCTGTCGAAGTCCGGCAGTCGGGAGAGCGGCTTCAGCCACGGGTCACCCCGCATCGCAGTCGAGCACACGAATCCCTCGCCGGCCAGTTGGTGTAGGGTGTTCAGAGCCTCGCGCACCGCTCCACTACGAGCCAAATGCCGCGCAAAGTAGAATTTTATTTCGGGTTCTGGTGCCTGCTCAGACTGCATCGCACACTGCACGATCGCAATGCTTCCGGCATAATCGCCTTTCAGGCAGCAACGTAAAGATTGGACGAGAGGCGTCAGGAAGCTGCGATGGGCCAGCAGTTCGGCAGCCTCGGTTTCCTGTCCCGCCACAGCCAGCGCGGCGGCGTCGAGATAGAAGCGGCTGCCCGGGGGGTACCACTCGAGGGTCCGCTGGTAGTCTCCGGCCAGGAAATAGGTATGGGCGACGCTCGTCACCGCCCGCGGGTCCAACTTGCGTGCGCGATGGTGCGCGCGGAGCGATTCTTCCAAGAGACCGCAATAACGGGTGGCTTGAACCAGGCCACTGAACAATTCGGGATCGTTGGGATATTTTTCCGCCTGCCCGAGAAGCCGGACAGTGGCTCGCTGGGCGTGGCCCGAATCCGCTTCGATCTGGGTGTAATGATTGTGGGCCATGGGCAGGTCCGGATTGAGCGCAAATGCGCGAC
>JAPKZC010000930.1:0-3180 GCA_026394025.1 Candidatus Solibacter sp. | reverse complement strand
AATGCGCCATGGTTTGATCCTTCCGGGTCTAACTTCTCCAGGAAGCCGTAACATCTTCCGAGCCGCGCCCATGCGGGCGCGTAATCGGGGTCTCCCTCCAGGCATTGACGGTACAGATCCCGCGCCATCGACATATTTTCGAACGTGCGGTCGCGTTCGACATGAGCACCTCGCAGGTAGAATTCGTAGGCGCGGGCCGACGCCGGAACATCGTGGGAGAGGGTCATGCGTTCGTGCTCGGTCAAGTGCGGCGCCAGCAATTCCACAACCCGGCGCGTCAGCACGTCCTCGATATCGAAGATCTTGTCACGGGTGGAGTGGCAGACGCAAGAACCCACGAGGGTGCCGGTCGGCGCCTGCACCAGTTCGGTGGTTACCCGCAGCTCGTCGCCATCCGAGAAAATGCTGCCTGTCAGCAGCATGTCCACGTCAGCTTCCCGGGCGATTCGCCTGGGATCCTGCTCGCCCTCTGCCAAGCCCTCGGCGAACCGGCTCGACCGCACGGTCAGCGAGCGCAGGCCTGCCAGTGAACCCGAGATAGCCTCGGGAAGGCTGTGTCCCAGGAAAGCGATTGCTTCATCGCCCTTGCGGACGGCAAAGGGAAGCGCGATGAAGCGGATTGCGCGGTTTTGGAGATCCTCTGCCGGAGGGAGCGAACCGCCGGCCGCCGGCGCGGACCTCCACACCCGTGTTACGGCGGGAAGAAAACGGTAGCCGAGTTTCGGCACCGTCTCGATGTAGGCAGGGGCGGATCCGGTGTCTTCCAGCACCTTTCGCAGCAGCGAAATCTTATTCGCCAGATTGACGTCCTCTACAAAGGTCTCCGGCCAGAGAGCCTTCATCAAGTCTTCCTTCAACATCAAGTGGCCCGAATTGCGGACGAGGAGAAGAAGGGTCTCGAACGCCTTTGGCGGGAGGGGGGAGACGGCGATCCCCGCGGCGCAGGAGTTGCTCCTGGGGGAAAAGCCGGAACGGGCCGAATGCGAAGGATTGGGCGTCCCGTGTCAAGGCCAGCGGGTCGCTGGTTGGCGCGGGCGCCGGACTCGGCAAACTCGACGATACTTGATGAGATTTCTTCAAGAAATCGCCAACTTTCCGTTAAGACTCGCGCGTAAGGCGCGGCGCATACTAATTCCGTACTCGGCCGGGAATCAGAATTCCAGGTCTTCTAGTACTAACTTTAGCAAAAGGAGATCGTATGAAGCTCACGAGTATCATCCTGATAGGGATCCCGCTGCTGGGATCTCTGGCGCCCACGAGCGCCGCCGACCAGGCAAGCGCGGCGGCAACGGCTATCAGTTTTGCCGGCGGGTCGGTTTGGAAAGCCGATTATTCCGGAGGGACCTGCGTATGGTATCTGCCAGTGGTTGGGGATCTCACCTTGGAAGCGCTGTTCAGCAACCCCAAGAACCCGGCCAAAGAGACGGCATACCTCGTGTGGGTCAGCGAATTTGCGGTTCAGATGTTGCCGGCCGCTGCTCCGTTCCTCCCGGCGCCAGCGTCGCCCGCCCAGGCGCCGCCCTACGCGTTCGTGCTGGCTCCCAGGGGAACCGGCACGATTTACCTCCAAACGGACCCTTCGAAGCGGATCTGGCCGAAAGGCACGGCCTCATCGCCGGTAACGCCGGCAAGCCTGAAAGACATGAAGTGGGGCGTCCCGGTGGCGACGTTCACGAGAAACGCTTCTATTGTGCGAAGTGGCGATGGGCTGGCGTCGGACACGTTCGTCTTCACGGCCGACCTGTTGCACAGCATCGCATTCCGATTGCCAAATGGGCAGCGGTTCGACTTCGATGACCTGATCCCACATGGAATGACGTGCTTCGAGTACGGGCAGCAAATGAGCTCGTGGGAGTCGGGGACCTGCGTGGCGCGGGGCCGGTAAGTAGCGGCGCCGGTTGCCGGCGGAAAGCGGTGGGGTGCCGCCGCCTGCGTGTCGTCCAGGCAGGCAGAAAGGAGACTGAAAACTATGGAACTCGTGGACACACTCGCGAGTACCCGGGCGGTCCTTCCAGCGGCGCTCGTCGTGACCGCGGCCATTGCCCATGCCTGGCAGCCGGTGATTCCGGCGGCTCATTCCCGGCCCGAATCCGTGCTCGCTACGGTCGAGTGTGGAATTGGCTGGGGCGGCCGGCGTAGCCATCGATGAAGGAGCGATTCTGTTCGACAACGGATCGACGGCGAGCTGTTCCTTCGCCCGCACCGGAGCGGTCGCATCGCCGTCTTCAGTCGGCGTTTCCCCAGCAGCGAATTGGCCACAGCGCGAGTCCCGGGGTCGTTCGGGGAAACAAGTCCAGGCGTGCGCCGAGAGGTCTGGGCGTTTGTGGCGGCTCTTCGGACCGCGCTATCCGGCGGGGCCCATCAAGCGACGGAGATAGGGGCGGGTGAGGGCGAGTACCGCCGCGGCGAGCAATAATCCCGCCGCGATGCCTCCGTACAGACGCATCAGGACGGCGGGATCGTCCGCCACGAAGAAACCGGAGAGGTAGCCGGCGAGTTTGTTGCCCAGGCTGGTGGCGAAGAACCAGGCGCCCATCATGAGGCCGACAAAACGGACGGGCGCAACTTTGGTGACCGTGCTGAGTCCCACGGGGCTCAGGCACATCTCGCCACAAACATCCAGGAAGTAGACGGCGACAAACCAGAGGGGACTGATCTTGCCGGAGGCGGTGAGGGCGGAGGCCGGGACGAGCAGGCAGAACGCGCATCCGATGGCGGCCAGTCCGAGGGCGAACTTGGTTGGGCTGGTGGGTTGGCGGTCGCCCAGGCTGACCCAAAGGCGCGCGAAGACGGGGGCAAGCAGGATGACGTAGAACGGCGTCAGCGATTGCAGCCAACTGGCGGGGAATTCCCAGCCGAAGAGTTGGGTGCGGACCAGTTGCTTGGCGAACAGGTTGAGGCTGGCCCCCTTCTGTTCATACGCCGCCCAGAAAAAAATAGTGAACGTGAACAGAATGAAGATGGCGCCGACGCGGCTCCATTCGCGCGCGGTCAGCGGTTCGGCGGGCGCGGCGCCGGAATTTTCAGAGCGTGTGCGCGGACGGTGGCCCACGGTTTCGAGCGTACGGCGCCGCAAGAAGAAGACCACCAGCCCGGCGATCATACCGACGCCGGCCGCGCCGAAGCCCCAGTGCCAACTGGCAGTGGGATCAAAACCGTTGCCGGCCAGCCAGGCTTTGA
>JAPKZC010000773.1:3343-4207 GCA_026394025.1 Candidatus Solibacter sp. | reverse complement strand
GACGATTACGCAATCGTGAGCCGCATGCTCGACCCCTCCACCGAGAAGGCCGTGGTCGCGATTGCCGGCGTCACTCAGTCCGGGACGCAGTCGGCGGGCGATTTCATCACCAACGCCGACTACATTCGCCAGGCATTCCAAAACGCTCCGCCCGGCTGGCAGCGCAAGAACATCCAGATCGTGCTGAAGACCCGGATTGTGACCGGTGCCGCTGGTCCGCCTCAAGTGGTGGCGACGCACTTCTGGTAGGCTCGAGGCTCAAACGGGACGTCCTATTTCGGACCGCCGGGTCCGTGCGGGTTCGTCGGCAAGGGCTCCAGCACTTTCGTCTGCTGAAGGGCCACGCGGAAGCCGGGTTTGGCGCCGATCTTGATTGGCTTGCCTCCGTTGGCGAGGATCACGCGCTCGGCGACGCGCAGCAGGGTCTCCGCCTGTTCGCTCACCTTGCACTCGGCCGGTAACGTGGGGCGCGTCTTGTTGACGTAGCGGTCTGGCATGCGGAATTGCGGAAGCGCCGCGATGCGTTGAAACCCCAACCGGTAGCCGAGAACCGCCCCGGCGGTGGCGGCGTTACAATCCGCATCGTCGCCGAGCGCCATGGCGAATTGTAGCGTACGATAGAAATCGCCATCGCCATAGAGCAGCGCCAGAACGACCATGGCGCCGTTCACCGTGATGGAATTATCATTCCATTTGCGCCCGATCAGCCACTTGTCGTGAATTTGCCGGCGCGCCGCCTTCCAATCCGCCGGATGCTGCTGAAAGGCGCTGCGCGCATCCGTCACCGCCTCGGCCATCACACTCTTGGGGTCCATCGCCCGCATCGCCCGCTGCATGACCTGGTCGAGCGGGCTCTCATCAAAG
>JAPKZC010000773.1:0-3264 GCA_026394025.1 Candidatus Solibacter sp. | reverse complement strand
TTCGGAGACCGCGATTTTGGCGTAGTGCAGTCCGATTCCGGCGGCGGTTTGCGGCATGCCGGGGGCGATCATGCCGTAGGATTCGGTACAAAACTGGGCGGAGAGGTTGTACCAGGCGTGGGGATTGAGCGCCACGCTGCCGGTGTCCGGCGGCACCGTGCCCTGGTCCATCAAATCGCGCGCCTTCTTGTTGGCCACCCAGATGCCCTGGTTCATGTTGGCCTTCCAGATCTCGACGATGCGCGGGTAGGGCAGCTTGATGACACCCTCGCGGTCCATGTACCAGAGGTGCGTCCACTCGAAATCGTTATCGTCGTCGGAGCGCGCGCCTTGGGGAAGGAAGGTGAACTCGGGCAGGGTGTCGCGCGGGTTTTCCTTGTACTTGAATTCGTGCGGCAATCCTTCAATGCCGCCGATCAACATGCCCGCCCAACCGCCGTAGATGCGGTCGAGCAAGGCGGCGCGCGTAATGTCCCGCGGCGCCAAGGATTTGGTCTGCGCCCAGACGATACTGCCGGCAGCGTGCGCTAGAAATGCCCGCCGTTTCATGTCCATCGAACACCTATCGCTTCAGGAGGCACAAGGGCAACACTTCGTGCCCCTTGGAAAGGAGTATGACGAGATCCGGCCGCCGGCGTCAAGGCGGCCCAAGGGGCCGGGGTAGTGCGCGGGCCTAGCGTGGCCGCCAGTTGGAAGAGTACTGATCCGCCCGAAGGGCTTCTTCGCTGCGCCGGTGGGCCGCCATACTGTCCTTGAGGACCGTTCGGGCCTGAGTCTGAGCTTGTGCGAACGTGGGGGACACGCCGCGATCGCCGTGGTCGGTGGACCAGTGAAAATCCCGGCGGTGGTCTTCTTCGGAAACGGCATATTGCGCGTGATTGCCGCCGACGTCGATGTAGGTGAAGGAATGGGTCATTGAGTGGGTCGGTCGATCACATCTCAGCCAGAGCCGATTTTCCGCTCTCCACGGCTGTGCTTTGGTCTTTATGCCGGATGGCAATCACCATCGTCCGGACGTGCGGCATGGCCCTGCTGAGTTTCTCGGGGAAGCCGGTTTGCGCCTGTGAATTCGCGTTCTGCTTGTCGGTTCGATACGCCTTGTACTCCGGCCGGGACATCTGGTGCATTTCGTAAAGGCAGGCATTGCCGGATTCCGTGTGCTCGTCCCAGGGGATTTCGCCGGTGGTTTCGAGAGATCGCAGAATGCCTTGGAGTACTGCCTTAGTGCTGTCGTACAACATTAAGTATGTTCCTCATTCTTCCCAGGGCCGCGGGAAACCAGGCCGATTCGAGAAAATCACTTATTTTCATAATTATACCACCCGCGGTTGGATTTGCTATACAATTGGTGTAGCTCCCGCTGATTCATGGCAGACCCTCCTAGCGTTCCGCTTCTTCCGTCTACCCACCAATTGGCCGCAGTAAGGATAAGTTAATTATGAAGAACATTTTTGTAGGCAACCTCAGTTTTGGGGTCACGGAAGCTTCCGTCCGATCCCTATTTGAAGCTCACGGCACTGTAGACCGTGTCAACATCTGCACCGACCGCGACTCCGGACAACCCAGAGGCTTTGGGTTCGTGGAAATGGCCAACGATGGCGAAGCCGAGAAGGCTATTGCCGCGGTCAACGGCCGCGAACTGGATGGCCGCGCGTTGAACGTCAACGAAGCCCGCCCGAAGACCGATCGTCCGGGCGGTGGTGGTGGCGGCGCTCGCAAGCGCTGGTAGTAGATTCCAGACGAAAAAGCGCTCCCGGCCGAGAGAGTACCCTCCCGGCCGGGAGCGGCTTAGTTACCACCCTGCCCTATTACTTCTTCTTACCTTGCGCGGCGACCGCATCCATCGCGGCCTTCACCTTCTCCGGATCTCCCAGATAATAGCGATTTAGCGCCTTCAAGTCGTCATCCAACTCGTACACCAACGGCATCCCCGTCGGAATATTGAGCTCGACGATGTCCGCCTCGCTCACGTTGTCCAGATACTTCACCAGTGCACGCAAGCTGTTACCGTGCGCCGCGATGACAACCCGCTGCCCGCTTTGGATGGCCGGAGCGATGGTATCGTGCCAGAGCGGCAGAAAGCGCGCCACCGTGTCCTTGAGGCACTCGGTGAGCGGCAGTTCCCGCGTGCTGAGGCCCTTGTAGCGCGCATCATGGCCGGGGAAGCGCGCGTCGTCCGCCGTCAACTCAGGTGGCGGGATATCGTAACTGCGCCGCCAGATCTTAACCTGGTCCTCGCCGAATTTGGCCGCCGTCTCGGCTTTATTGAGCCCTTGCAGCGCGCCGTAGTGGCGCTCGTTCAAGCGCCACGAGCGGTGGACCGGAATCCACATCAGGTCCATCACGTCGAGCGTGGTCCACAAGGTGCGGATGGCGCGTTTCAGTACAGAGGTGTAGGCCACGTCGAAGACGTAGCCTCCATCCCGAAGCACTTCGCCGGCCTCTTTGGCCTCCAGCCGGCCTTTGTCCGACAGGTCCACGTCGGTCCAGCCGGTGAAGCGGTTTTCCTTGTTCCACGTGCTCTCGCCGTGGCGTAAGAGTACGAGTTTCTTCACTGCCGGTACGCCTTTCTGCCGGGGAATACGGCGGATGCCCCCAGCCGCTCTTCGATGCGCAGCAACTGGTTGTACTTGCAGATGCGGTCGGTACGGCTTGCCGAACCGGTCTTGATCTGGCCGGCGTTGGTGGCCACGGCGAGATCGGCGATGAAGGGATCTTCGGTTTCACCCGAGCGGTGCGAAACCACGGCGGTGTAGCCCGCGTCGGCCGCCATCTGCATGGCTTCCAGAGTCTCGGTGAGGGTGCCGATCTGGTTCACCTTGATGAGGATCGAATTGGCAACGCCGCCTTCAATCCCGCGGACGAAGATCTTCGGATTGGTGACGAACAGATCGTCGCCCACCAACTGGATTTTCTTGCCGAGCGTGTCGGTCATCATCTTCCAGCCATCCCAATCGTTCTCCGCCATGCCGTCTTCAATCGAGATAATGGCCGGATACTGGTGCACCCAATCGGCCCAGAACTGCACCATCTGCTCGCTGGTGCGCTCGCTCTTGTCGGACTTCTTGAAAATGTACTTGCCGTCCTTGAAGTATTCGCTGGAGGCTGGGTCCAGGCAGATGCCGATGTTCTCGCCCGGTTTGTAGCCCGCCTGCGCGATGGCTTCGAGCACGCTCTCGATGGCCTCTTCGTTGGATTTCAGCATCGGGGCAAAGCCGCCCTCGTCGCCCACCGCCGTCGAGTAGCCCTTCTTCCCGAGGACTT
>JAPKZC010000168.1 GCA_026394025.1 Candidatus Solibacter sp. | reverse complement strand
CCGGCTATAACGAAGCCGTGGAATGTGGCGAAGTCATGGTCCATCCCGAGGACCTGATTGTAGGAGACCGCGATGGAGTGATTGTCGTTCCGCGCTCGATGGTGCAGGAGGTTGCCCAACTGGCCGCGGACAAGGTCTCGCGCGAGGACGGTTCCCGCGCCGAGTTAGCTGCCGGAGCATATTTGCGCGACGTTTTTCGAAAGTACGGCGTACTCTAGAGAGCGGCTATGAGACTGGCTCAACGGACCGCCGTGATTACCGGAGCGGGGCACGGAATTGGCCGGGCGTGCGCGCTGGCGTTCGCCGCGGAAGGCGCTCGGGTGATGGTCGCGGACATCGATGCGGGCGGCGCCGGCGAAACGGTCAGGCAGATCGAATGCTTTTCGCGCGTGGACACGCTGCTCAATAACGCCGCCATTCAGGTCAACAAAACCATCGAGGAGACCAGCCCCGAAGAGTGGGACCGGCAACTCGCGGTCAACCTGGGTGGGTTATTCCTTTGCTCCAAGTACTTCCTGCCACACTTGCGCCAAAGCCGCGGGTCAATCGTGAACATGGCGAGTGTCAACGCATTCTTCATGGAGCCGATGTGCGCCGGCTACTGTGCCACCAAGGGCGCCATTGTGGCGTTTACCAAGGCGCTGGCGATCGATTGCGGGCGCTCCGGGGTGCGGGTCAATTGCATCTGCCCCGGCTACATCGATGCCGGTCTGGCGGAAGGGTATTTCCAGGCGCAACCAGACCCCGCCGCCGCGCGGAACGCCGCCGGGCAACTGCACGCTCTGGGACGCATCGGCACCCCGGAGGAGGTGGCGCGCGTCGCCGTATTCCTGGCCAGCGAAGAGGCGTCTTTCATGACCGGATCGGCCGTCGTGGTGGACGGCGGCTTCAGTTCCGGCCTGCCGGCGAGCACCTAGATGGCGCGTCACCGTCTCTACGATTGGTTCCTGTTGCTGGCGTGCAATCTGATCTGGGCGAGCCAGTTCGTCATGGTGAAACTGGTGCAGGAGCAAATGGGGCCGCTATTCGCCGTTTTTTTCCCAATGGCGATCGCCACGCTGCTGCTGATTCCCATCGTGCGGCGGGAGCGAAATGCCGCGGTACGGCGCCAGGACATCGGGCGGTTCGTCCTGATCGGCGTCGCCGGCCAGGTCATGGCCCAGCTATTCATCACGTGGGGCACGCGTATTTCCCTGGCGTCCAATGCGGCGCTGCTCTCGCTGGCGCTGCCAGTGTCTACCGCGGTGATGGCGTACTTCCTGTTGGGCGAACGAATGACATGGGTGCGTTGGGTCAGCTTTGCGTGTGCCATCGCCGGGGTGCTGGCGTGCTCGGGAGTGGATTGGAGCGCGCTGAACTTCTCCAGCGCCCGCTACCTGGGAGGCAACCTGATGATCCTCGCCAGCGTCTGCGGCAGCGCTTTCTACAATGCCTACAGCAAAAAACTGCTGCACCGGTATTCTCCCCTGCAAGTGTTGGCGTACAGTTACTACGCGGTGATCGCTTTTCTGCTGCCCATCACCGTCTATGCCGAGCCCGGGAGCTTCGGAAACCTGCCGCGGTTCTCCGCCACCGTATGGGTAGGGTTGGTGGTTCTGGCGTTGTTCCAGTACTTCCTGTCGATGGTAATCTTCCTCAACGTGCTGACCCGATTGGACGCCACGCAGGCAGCGGTTTCCAATTACCTGATTCCCTTTTTCGGCCTCCTGCTGGCAGCCTTGATCCTGGGCGAAAGACTGACCGGCTTCATGCTGGCCGGCGGCCTGCTGGTCTTGGCCAGCACATTGCTGGTAACCACACACGAAGAGCGCCGGGGGCGGCGCTCCCACCCATGAACTTCACGCTTTCCTGGGCTTTACCGACTGGACATGCGACAAGCCCGACCACTGGGTGTTTGCAGGGACGAATATGAAGAAAGGTGACCGGGTGACGGCGCTGGTGAGCTGGGAGGATCACGGCCCACCGCTCGGCAAGTATCCGAACCTGACGGTGCTGTCGGAAGGGCCGGTCTACGGCGCCAACGGCGAGCGGCGCACCGGCACTTACGCAACGACGATCTACACAGCGCCCAAAGGAAACCTGGTATTCGACGCGGCGACCTGCTGCTGGAACATGGTGCTATCCTCCCCGCCGGGATTCCAGAATCCGCCGCGCAAAGACTTTTTCCGCAACGATCCGCGGATCCAACGGATCACGAAGAATGTGCTGGACCGGATGATTCACGCGAAGATCGCCAACTGAGGTTTTATGTTCTACCGCAAGATTTTCGGGGCCGCGGCCATCGCGGCGTGCGCCCTTCTGTTCGCCGGCCTCGCAATGGGGGAGCGCCTGATCTACCACGACATCAAGACCGACG
>JAPKZC010000160.1:1070-12946 GCA_026394025.1 Candidatus Solibacter sp. | reverse complement strand
CTCCGCCTCCGAGTACGGCACCTCTTCGCCGCCGCATAACCGGCGGCGGACTTCGCGTTGCACGCTCGGCACATGCGTCGCCCCGCCGACCAGGAAGATCTGATCCACCTCCGCCAGCGACACGCCGGCCTTCAACTTCGCCTTCCCGATCGCCTCCCAACACTTCGGAATGCACTTATCGATGAGCGGCGAGATCAGGCCCTCAAACTGCGCCCGCGTGATCTTCATGTCGATATTCAGCCGACCGCCGCGGCGGTCGCACAGGTTGGTGTCGCGGAGCAGGTAAGCGGGTTCGCGGGAAAGCGCCTTCTTCACGCCTTCCGCCATGAACACCAGGGTGTCCCAGATGCGCCGGTCTTCCACGCGTTCCATGTCCAGATTGAGATCGCAGCGCGGGTTGTTCCTGAGGATCGTGAGGCGGATGTGCTCGGCCAGCACACGGTCGAAATCGTCGCCACCCAGCAGGTTATCGCCGCTGATGCCGAGCACCCCCGACCAACCGGTCTGCCGGCGCAGGACCGAAACGTCGAAGGTCCCTCCGCCAAGATCGAAGACTAGGAACAACCCGTTCTGGATTCCCGACTTCCAGCAATAGTACACCGCCGCCGCGCTGGGCTCCTGGAGCAGGTCCATCACCACCAGGCCGGCGAGCGTGCCGGCCTCCTTGGTGGCCTCGATCTGCTCCGCGCCGAAGTAAGCCGGCACCGTGATCAGACAGCGATCCACCACATGGGTATTCTCAGGCTCCAGTTGACGCTGGCGCGCCAGGATCTGGCGCCGCTCCTCGGCCAGGATCAAAGCGCTGATTTCTTCCGGCAGCCACAGCAGTGGCGGGTCCTTCTGCGCATCGGCGCGGGCGCGCGGATCGTCCAGGCCATCCAGATAAATCTGCAGGCGCCGGGCCTGATCCATCACCCACATCACCGGCGGTTCGGCGCGCTTCTTTTGGCGGACCGCTTCCAGTTCCTCCGGATTGGCTGCCTCCAGGCGCGACAGATATCGCTGCAAGCGATCTTCCCGAGTTTCCGAGAGAGCCCGTTTGACGCGCGAGGGGACATTGCCAGGCACCTTGCCGGCCTTCCCCAGAGGGATCAGCACCAGCTTGCCCATACTCCGCTTCACCGAAACCACCGGAGCCGGCAAAGATCCGCGCCGCATGTAAGCGTCGCTCCCCACCACCACCTCGTTGCTTCTTTCGTCAAACCATACGCACGACGGGGTCGTGCTCGATCCTGCCTCCGTCTCGAAGAGGATCACCTGCGACTGGGTCTCGTTCATCACCCCCACACAGCTATTGGTGGTGCCCAGGTCGATGCCCACGGTCCGTCTGATCTTCATAGGTTTCCGGCACGCCGGGTCAGGGCGCGTTGTCCTCCTTACAAAAACAATTCTCGGGGTTCGAACTCCAACCGCAATGGTGTTTGCGGCGTTCCCGCGGGATGGCAATCCTCGATGCGAGCCGGCGGCGCCGGCCCCGGCATCAGGCTGTCCAGTAATCGGCCCGGCGCGCAATCCTGTTCCAGGAAGACGCGCATCCGCTCCGTCAAGGCCGCACGGTCAACCGGTCCCGCACCGTAGCGAGTCAGGAATGCTTCTTCGGCCGCGTCCCGATACGCGGCGCCGGCTGGCTCCCAAAACTGGTGATAGGCCCGATCCTTGGGGTGCGTGGTGAGCGCCTCGACAGCGGAGCGAATCTGCTTTCTTCGATCCTCGCCGGATTCCGCCTGGATCAGGCCGATCCCGCGGGCAACAATCTCGTCTTCTGGGGCGACAGCCGCGATACGAAGTATCTCGTACGGATTGGGCATGCTGGGCATTTTCGGATAAGTCTCCTAATCTGACATGTCTCACCCGGTCCAAAAGTCTTGCCGGCGGGCTTGCGCAAGGCGCTCTTCGGAAACCTGCAAGGAACGCTCCGCCTCGGCGTCCGGGCCGTTCCATTGAAGGTACTCGCGAACCAGCGGAACCCGAAGTTCGTCGTCGGTCTCGAGCTTGTACGCATAGTCGAAGACGCGGCGGAGGAGGTCGCCATCGGGGCCGGTCAGGTGCCTGCCGCGAAACTTATCGTTGGCCACTTGACGTGCTAGGGGGACCGCCATGCGCACACGCTCGGAGGCATCCTCCACTTGCTTGCCTGCGTATAAGGCATATGCGCAGTCGACATGCTGCTCGAGCACGAACACGCAGAGGCGGTGCTGGTCCGGCACCACTTCGAGAGCCTCGCCCGCTAAGCCGATAGCAGCGTCGTAATCGCGATCGATGCCGGGCGGCAGGTTCGGCCGCGCCGCCGGGTCGTCGCGTAGCGTGCGCGCACGCCACAAGACTCCATCCACCCAGGCCTCAAAGGCAGAGGCGGCCTGAGCGTCCAGGGTTCCGGCCGCATCCGGAGAAAACCCCTCCAGCGGCCGGGATATCACGGATTCGGGCGTCAGAAATTGCAGTGCGGCCGGCCGGGCCCAGCGCTGCAGGCACGACAAATGGAAGCGGCAGCCTTCGGCATCGGACGCGGTCAGGAAGAGGTGCGCCTGTTCCCTGTGGACATCGAGGATCTCGGCCTCGATGACTTTCCGCACAGCGGCCGTTTCGTCGCCGGCAAGGCCGCTCGCCGCGGCGAAATTCGTCCAGCAACGCTCATGAGTCAGCAGATGGCGCCACAGAAAGTGGGCGAAACGGAAACACTCGATGGATTCCTCGGTAAGTGTAGGATCCAGCTTCATGGCTGCCAGACCCCATTCCCAATGCAGTATCGCCAGCGCGCGAAAAGCCGGATGCCATTGCTCGGCAGCCTGATTGCGGCGGTACTCTCCGAGGCGGTTGCGCAGGAGGCCGCGCGCCGTCGGCGTGGAAGACCTGCGAAGCGCCGTGTCGCCCAGGAACGGGAGAAAGCCGGCGAGGGCTGCAAACCGGGCCACGTCCGCCCGCAGAGCGGGATGCGGAGACAGTGCCTCCAGCAGGGCGGCCACTGTAGCCAAACGCCGCGTCCGCTGCCTGACCGCCTCCATTTCGGCCGAGGGTTCCGCCTCCGGTTCTCCAGCTACCTTCTCGATGAGATCGGCGGCCAGTGGGAAGGTGCCGGCCTGAATCGCCTGGCACGCCTCCAGGCAGCGTCCCAACCACAGTTCCCGGCGGACTTCGCGCGTCATCCCCGCGGGATGGGACCGCAGCACGCCAACGGCTCGCGGGGCCTGGCCGATCAACGTGCTGGTCCGAAGGAAGAAGAGAGCGATATCTGGATCGCCCAGCGCCGCGGCGGGGAGCGCCGCCAGAACCCTGTTCACGCGCTCGCGGACCTGCATTCGCAACTTGACACCGAGAAGTGCCAGCATGCCGGCGAGAGCCGGCTGTGCGGGCCATGCGTTCCGCCCCGCCGCCGCACGCTCCAGCAGCGCGCAAAACGCCGTCACCGAATCTTTGTGGCCCTGTTTGGCGAGCGCGATGGCTCGCAGCAACTCCCAACGTTCGTCCGGCGTGGCGCCGCCCGCCAGTTCGGCGAATACGGCAAAGGAGCGCAGTTCCAGGGCAACAACGGCCGCCAGCATGCGGCGCGGTTCGGTGCCGCCGGTGCGCAGTTCGTCGAGCACGGGTGCGAGTTCCGCCTGCGCGCCCGCCGCCAGCAGTCCTCGAATGTGGCCCACCGTCGCGGCCTGCTTGCCGGCCGCTGTCCCGGCCGTCTTCAGCCCGGAGCCGAATCGAGCGTCCAGAAAATCGACCGTCGCCGAGAGCTGCGGGAAGCGGACAGACAACGGTAGCACCAACGCCACAACATCGGTCGCCCGTTCCGCGGTTCCGGCCATTAGCGCCACCCGCCAACAAGCGGCCTCCAATTGCCCGATGGCGGCAGGCGCGGGACTCGGCGGCGCAGCCGCGGCAAGCGCCCGCAATCCGCCCATCGCCGCCTCGAAATCACCTCCCATAACCCGGAGCAGCCCCCCGAGCCATTGTGCTTCCACCGGTGGCGGCGCTGCCGCGCGCACGGGCTCCGCCGCCAGCAGGGACTGTAGGCGGCTCCGCCACCGTCCCGGCGGTTCCTGGATCACCCGACCCGCCCATCCAAACCAGCTCGCTTCGGGAATTCGCTTCAGGCGCTCCAGGCCGGTGGCGGCGAGTCCCGCGGTGCGTCCCACCGCGTCCCAGTCGCCATCCAGCGCACCCTCTGCACGCTCGAACGCTGTCGCCAACTGCAAGCGAGCCAGGAAGTAGTTCGCCTGGTCGTCACTGGACGCTCGGGCGCAGTACCCGCGCAGCGATGCGGTACCCTTGGCGAGGTCGCCCGCAGCGGTGAATTCCAGCGCACGGTGCACAAACGCCGACCCCTCGCCGGGCGCCAGCTTGGTGACCTTGTCCCACAACGCGCCCGCCTCCTGGTGGTCGCCCAGCGCGGCAGTCGCCGCCGCCAGGCAGCGCAACGCGGGCAGGTACTCGGGCGCCATTTCCGCCGATCGGCGGAGCTTGCTCCGCGCGCCGACAGCGTCGCCGGCCAGCCAGCAGCGGGCACCAGCATAGAATTCCGTTTCGGCAGCCGGCAAGAGGGCAAATAAGGGCTCGCCCATCAGCGGTGTCAGCCGCTCCTGGTCGCGCGCGCGAACGGCCAGCGCCAAATTAATACGCAGCGCCTCCTCCGCGGTTTCCCGCGAATCGCCCTCAGCGACTTCCAGATAGTCGTACGAGCTTCCCGTCAACAGGGCGTGCCGGGCCCGCACCAGCGGATCGGAATCTGCCGATGGGCCGTCCAGGCTCCCCTCCTCGTGACAGAGCTGCGCCAGCCGCAAACAGTCAAGCGCGGGCGAATCCGCCGGCGCCAGATTCAGCACGGAGCCGGCCGCATCCCACCAGCCCGATAGCTGCATCAAGTGGGCGAGGCCGTAGCAGCGCCTGGCGTCGGGTGCCTGCTGCACGGCCCGACGGCAATATTCGATGGCTTCGCTCATGCGGCCGGCTTGTGCCAGCGACGCCCCGGCGGCAAATTGAGCGGTCGGGCCCAGCGCCGCAATCATATCGCCAGCCTCCATTAGCTCCGCAACCCCCGCCGCCGAAGTCGCCGGCGCTATCGCGGCCGGTGGGGCGTGCATCCCGAAAGCCCGCACCAGAGGGATCAGCAGCCGAATGGCTCGCACCAGTCCGGATCGCGCGCCGGCCGCAGGCCCGCCGTCCCCCGCCTCGGCGAATCGACCATTGCCGGCCAGTGCCCACGCGCACAGAGCCCGCGCCTCTTCGTCAGTTTCCAGGCCCGCCAACGCTGTCAGGACGCCGTCGAACTCCGCCGACCGGGCGCACGCTACCGCCACCGCTTTTTGCGCCCAAACAGCCTTGGCATCCTTGGCCAAGGCCCATTCCGCCACGGCTCGAAGTCCTCCAGCGTCGCTCGTGGCAGCGGCATCCAGGTCCGCGAACTTCTGCTGTAGCACGCGCAGCAGACTGGTGAGGGAGGGCACCGCGTCGAATCGCGCCAGCAGCCCGGCCGCCCGCCGGTCCAGCCGCCCTTGCTTGAGCCATGTGGCCACCAGAAGCACGCGGTCGGTGTCCCCCAGGGCGGTGCACCCTGCCGCCGCCGACGCCACCGCGAAGGCGATCTCGCCGAGGCCTTCGCGCAAAGCATTCCCTAGCAAAGTGCGCTGGATATCGACGAGCCCCATCCGCTCGGCCGCGCCAAGTCCCCCGAACTCGCCGGCGTGACGGAGCGCGGCCCCCAACACCCCCGCGTCCGCGCCCGCCAAGCTTGCGGTATGCGCTATGGCGTTCAGAAAACGCAGAACTATCGCACGATGCCCTTCGTTCCCGCCTTCGGTGACCGGGACCAGCGGCAAGGCGGCGAGCATGACCGCGCTGTCGCGCGAGGCGACTGCCCGCCCCAGCCCCTGAATCGCCTGTTGGGAAGTCATGACGTCAAAGTTCGACTGATCCCGATATTCATCAGTGCCTTCTCCTGGCTGTCACGGAACGCCGACCGTCTTAGATCCAGCCGCCCCACGTTCTCCATAACGGAGGCGAGTTCGCCATACCACGCCGCGCGGTCCGCATAATCTTGGACCCCGATCCCCCGCAGCACCAGGTCTTCAGCCTCTTTCAGGAGGATTTCCGCGCGCCGGGCGTCGGGCGGTGTCATCGACAAGCGGCAAACCGCCAGTTTTGTGGCGGCATCGAACCAGACCTCGTCGCGAGGCTTATTTCCCCACTGGTCGAGAATCAGCTGAATGGCGCCGGCCTCCTCGCTCCAGTTTCGCGGCCCGGCAATCCAATCCTTCCAGCCGGCCGCTCTGACGGCGGCACCGCTCCTTCCCTGCGCCTCGATCAGTTCGCGCAGTTCGGTCGCGCTCTGCGGACGGGTCTTGGCATTCGCACTTAGGCAGAGCAGCACCAGGTCGTCCTGCCAGGCCTTCACATACCTCCCGTACTCCGACGGTTTGAGGATGGTAGCAGCCGCTTTTTCCCTCTGTATCCACTCGCAATGGTGTTCCGCGGGAACCGTGCCCGGCGGTGTCAAATGCTCAAACGGGTTCTTGCCGGCGAGCAATTCGTACGCAATGAGTCCGAGGGAGTAGACATCCGAAGCGCGGTTGCTGCGGCTTTCGAGCCCAGTCTCGGGGGCCATGTACGAGTGGGTCCCGGCGCCGCCGTGGGCGTAGCCGTCTGGCCCGAGTTCGGCTGCCAGGCCCAGGTCGATCAGCCGGACCTGCCCGCCTTCCGAGAATAGTATGTTGTCCGGTTTAAGGTCGCGGTGGATGATGTTCTGCTCGTGAAGCGCGCCCACCGCCTCACAGATCCGCCGCATGTTCTCAGTGAAATTGGCCGTCCCGGTAGCGTGCCAGTTGGCGATGAGTTCGGCCATCGTTTTGGGCGCCAGGCATTCTTGCGGCGTGGATCCCGCACCGCGGACCAGCCCCATCACGATGAACCCGCGCCCCTCGTATTCCGGCAGGATACCCATGTCGTACACGGGAACCAGGTACTTGGCGGCGCCGCTACCCTCCAGGCGGTCGTAAACCCGGGCCGACACAATGGCTTCTCCGAACTTCTTTGAGCGTGATCTTGACCGCCACCTGGCGTACGACCCCGCCAAAGATACGGTGCTCGGCATGGAATACGGCGCCGAAACCGCCCGACGCAAGCATCCTCTTGAGGTGATAACGGCCTTCCAGCGTTTTCCCTTCGAACAGCTTGCCCATTTCCTCGCCGGTCATTCGGAATCGCCTCGGGGGTGGGACGGCAGGAGTTCGGCAACGCTCTTGCCGTTCCTCATCGACACCCTGATGCCGCCCGCCTTGACGAAATCCTCCGTCCGCTCACTCGTCAGTTCCACCGCGGCGGACTGCACGTACAGGTTGATGTTGTTCAGCACCGCGCGGGCGCCGATTCCGTCCGCGCGCGCCAGGTTTGCGCTGAAGCTCTCCTCGGCGATCTTGGCCCTGACGGCGCCGTCCACCACCAACGTCTTCTTCCTGCCCGTTCTCCAATCGGCGATCAGAGCCTCGATTTGAAGATCCGCGATTCGCGTGAAAGCGTCCTGCGAGAGCGCGCCGAAAACCACCACGTCGGTCAGCCGTCCGAGGAACTCCGGAGAGAATGGGTTGTTGTGCGGGGGCTCCGGGTCCTGGTACTTCAGCAGCGCCTCCTGCACTCTCTGCTTGAGCGATTCCAGTTCTCGCGGCGTCATGTTGGAGGGGTAGCAGTCCCTCAGCAGATCCTTCCCGGCATTGGTCGTCAGGATGAAGATGGCGCGGTTCCCATAGGCTTTCACGTTCCGCTGGTCCACCACCCAGCCTTCATCGAATAGCGACAGCATGCCCTGCCAGATGGAGCGGTGAGCCTTCTCCGCCTCATCGAACAGGATCACGCTGTGGGCGTCGGCGTTGAGATCGTTGACGATCTGCCCGCCCGATTCAAAGCCCACGTAGCCCGGCGGCACCCCAAATATGCCTTGCATGGAATGTTCCAGTTTGAAGCGCGTCATATCGTAGCGCACCAGCTTGCGGCTGGCGGAATACACCCGCGCCGCAGCCTTGGCAAGCTCCGTCTTGCCGGTTCCCGTGGGCCCGGCGAAGAGAAAGACCGCCGCCGGACGACCGGGTTGGATCGCCCCGGCCCTTATCAGCTTGAGGCGGTTGACGACAGACCGCACTGCCGGGCCCTGCCCAACCACCGATCCGCTCAGTTCTTCCTCAAAATAGTTCTTCTGGCCGATCCCCGCGATGGTGTCGGCCGAAATGCCCGTCATGGAAGCCAGGGCCCGTATCACCTCGGCCTCGCCCACCTGCCGGTTCGTGCCACCCCTGCACGACACCTCAAAGGAGACGTGTTCGCAAGCCTCGCGCAGGACCCGGATGGCTTTCTCGGGCAGTCGCTCGCACATGATGAACTCTTCAGCGGCGCGCGCGGCCTTCTCCATCGCGTCTTCCTGGATCTCCACGGGATAGCTCCGCTCCAACCTCTCCTTCCACACCGCGCCCAGGATCTTGTTCGCAGTCTCCACATCCGGAGCCGGCACCTCCACCCGCGAGCACTGCTCCAGCATCCGGTGGTCCCCGGCCAGGAGTTCGGAATAGTGCCGGTCTTCCATGATGCCTATAAGCTGGATATTGCCCGCGTCGAGCGCCGCGCTCAAAATTGCGGTGTTATTACTCTCACGCTGGCCGGCGTAGCGCAGCACGTTCTCACAGCGGTCCAGGCAGATGATCAAGTTCTTGCGGCCCTTCACCTGGCTGATAAGGCGTTCCAACTGGGTCCGGCTGTTTTCCGGCCCGATCTCGCCGCAATCGACCATGACGATTTTCTTGCGCTTGAGAAACGCCGCCTCGCCCGTCCCCGCGCGCCGACTGATTTCCAGCACGAGTTGGGTCTTGCCGACCCCGGATTCTCCTGTGATCAGGACGTTGTTGCGGGTCTTCTTGTGCAGGCCGCGCAGCACCTGGTCGACCAACGCGTCCTGATTGACCGACGCCGCCGGCGGATCGGTGCGCGCCAGATAGGTCAAGTCCTGCACGCGGCCCGTCAACCCGGTCAATAGGAAAGGCCCGGTGTCGTCGGCTTCCTCGGGCCGGCGCGCGAGGTCCTCCAGATCCTGCAGCAACCGGTCGCGGTTGAGCGATGGCAGCGCTTCTGCGAGGCTGCGGCTGATCGGTCCGCCATCGTCCTGGCGCAATAACGCCCATAGCAGGATGGCCTGCGTGATGGCCGGCGCGCGGTGCAGTTCAGCCTGGGCCTGCGCCCGGGACAAGGCATCCTGAAGCGATTTTCCCAGGTGGTCCCGGTGGAGCGGAATCTCGGCGGCCTGCCTTGCCTGCCCCAGTGTCAGCAACTGCACCAGGCACTCGGAGATGGTAGCCGGGCTCGCGCCTACGTCGCACTGCAGGCGGATCAACCGGACGGCCGCGCCCTCGGTGACCGTCAGCAGAGCGAGGCACAAATGCGGGCTCTGCACGCGGTCGTAGCCCATGCTGGCGGCGCGCTTGCGGGCATCGTCGACGGCTTCGAAAGCCGCTTCCGTAAAACGGTCCGGATCCAGTTCGCCCTGCGGCAGGTAGACATCGCGCTCCGGCCCGGCGTGACCGCGAAGGGGACGCGCAAACAGGTCGATGGCGCGCGGAAAATCGATCAGAGTCTTGAGGTGTTCTTCCTCATCGGGCCCACGATTCGCTAACACCGAGAGCAGCAGCGCATCCGCGCCGATGGGCTGGCCCACCCTGGCCTCCCAGAGTATCTCTCCCCGGCCGCCTCGAATCGCGGAAGCCGCACTCTCCAATGCCCTGGCGGAATGTTCGTCGAAGAAGCTTCGGGATAGCTCGAATTCGGTCCACTCGGCGTCCAGATCGCCCACGTAGGCCAGGATGCGCGTCTCCAGATCGCGGGCTTGGGCGGGTGGGCGGAGCGCTGCGCGTAACGCCTGAATACGCTCCTCGGACTTCACAATGTGGGTATCTAGCAGCGCCAGCAGAAGGTGGCCCGGCTTGCACTTCGAGCTTCTGGTGCGGCGTGTCTCCTCCGTGCCTTGCGCCAGGTTCAGCGCCTCGCGGATGGCCGCACGCGCGCCCACGTCAAAAGCCGCCTCGTTCAGTCTGCCGCGCCCATCGAATGCGTTCACGACCGCCCCCTAGCCCTCGACGTCGCTGTTGCCGCCAAAGCCGTGTAACTGGGTATCATGACCGTCCCTTCTGAGCGACCCACATCTCAAAAAGGGTCCACGCCACCATGGCCACGATCGCGCCCCATACGCTCCCAAACCACAGATAGCTCACGTAGATACGTAGAGGAATGCCCATCAGGTAGGCCACTAACAGCGCCACTCTTGCCCACAGGAACCCACCGGCGAAGATCAGCAGGGCCAAATAGAACATCACCGGAGCGATGAACATCCATAGCAGCCAGGTAAAGAACTGGCGCACTCCAGTGAGATCGCCGTCGTCCGTGAACTTGAACCGGGAAACAGCCCATCCGTTGGGTGCCGTGGGATCGGCGGACAGGCGGACCAGCATGGTACGCCGCAATTTCTTTTCTTCGCCTCCCGGCGCGGTGCCGTCGCACCAGAAGCTGATCCCGACCTCGTAGGTGTCGCCCGCGCCCTCCAGTTTCTGCACGCCCTGCGTGAGCCCGAGGCTCTCATAGACAAGCGCCGGATACCCGTACAGATGGTAGTCTTTCAATTCCATTGCCTTCTCCGACGCCGGTGTCGGCGCGGTGTCGAAGGCCTTATAAAACGCGGTCGCGGATTTCAGCACCGCCGCCTTCTCTTGCGCGTCCTTGGTCGCCTGGCAGGAAAGCGACGTCATCGCCAAAAGGCAAACAGTTGCGATCAACCAACACTGCTTGTCGTACATCATCGCTCCTCTTCCGCCGGGAGTTCATCTGCCACGGCCCGGCCCAGGCGACCTCCGGAGGTCTACCCTTAATGGCACGGCGGCGGAAGGTGTTTCATCCGCAGTCCCGAAATGCCCGGTATGTCCCCGCCCGTCGGCACGGCGGGTATCGCAGGCAAGCCGCTTGTCGCGTGTGAGTCCCTATTGTAATCGGAATGTGCCGGGTGGTGCGGGCGCCTCTAGCGGGTGTCGAACGGAAGGCGAGTGAAGGGGTCCCCGCAAACCACATAGCGGGCCCAGGTCAGATCCTCCTCGCCGAATCTGCGCGCTATTTCGTCCCGGGCCGCCAGCATGGCGCCACTGACCGTCAATCCCGCGGCAAGGAGCCGATAGATGATGGCCGCAAACTCGCCGGTTGGCACATTGTCCGGCGCCTTCCACACGGCGCCGATGTAGGCAGACACGCCGGCGGACAAACACGCCTGCGCTAGGTCCACTGCGCCCTGACTATTGGCCCGCTGCTGGCGCGTCAAAGGTTTAGCTGCTGCGGATTGACATCCGTTAGCGAAAACGAGGAGAGGAGCATCTTTCCAGATTTGACGTAGTTCACCAGGGCGCAATAGATCCCAGGTGCTGGGCCGATCGTCTGGGTTGCCTTTGAGTAACCAGCCACTGTCGCTTAAGTCACCGGAATTCTCGGGGAAGATGACGTGGCCGGCAAAGTGAAGGATCTGGCAACGCTTGATGCTGGAACGGACGTCCACCGAATTGTCCTGCTGCCCGAACTCCTTAACCTCAAGTTCTTCGGATAGGTGCTGCAGTTCCTCCCGGATGCGCCGGGTTTCCGAATTCGTTCCGGGAAGGTCCCCACTGTCATCACGCACGATGACGAGTCGGAGTTTGTCGCCCCGCCTCCTCCGGTAGGGCCGCCGCTTCGGAGGTTCCCGCAGTATGGGGTGCCGCGCCATAGGGAAGCTGCGCGCCCATGTCATCGATCCTGTTCGAAACAGCTCCCACGGCAGAGCGGCCAACCCCGCTTCGTGCAAAAGAGAAAGCGAGGCAATATCCCAATCGTGCATTAAAGCCCGG
>JAPKZC010000160.1:0-958 GCA_026394025.1 Candidatus Solibacter sp. | reverse complement strand
TCGATGAGCTTCAGGTCTCTTCGGTCATCAGGTGGAATGGCTCGTTCCAGAGCCAGCAAGCCGAGTTCGTCCCACTTCTGATACATGCCGTTGATGACGTGGTATGGCAGGTCTCTCTCCATCTGCCCAACCTCACTGCGGCCCAGACACTCGAGTCCGTAGATAGCCCGCGGGTTGTCGAAATTCCAGTTCACTGTTAAGACGACATGCTTTGGACGGATGAATTCCGCCAATTCACCGCCATCCTGAAACCGTCGGGCTGGATCGGCCTCCAAGCACTTCTCCACCAGATCGGCCAACGACGGAGGAACCAGTGGACTGGCCCTTAGGAGGTTCGGGCGAAAAGCAGTTCTTTCGGCTTTGAGCCTGCCAATCTCCCCTTCGTCGGGTGGACGGCTGCGCTCATACAAAGTGCCCGGTTCGCTTTGCGAGAACGGGTAACTGCCCATCAACAGGTAAAACAGAGTAACCCCAAGGGCATAAACATCGGTCTGCTGGCTTTGGATTCCGTCGAAGCTCTCCGGTGCCATGAACATTTTGGTACCGGCAAGCCCGCGTGACTTCTCCCTCAACGGCGCGGTCAAGCCGAAATCGGCCAGCTTCACCATGCCATCGGAAAGCAGAATATTCTGGGGCTTGATGTCCCCGTGGATGATGGGTCTGCTGCCGTGGCGTCGCGTCTTATGCTCGTGCAGGAAAGCCAAGCCTAGACACAATTGTTCCAGCCACTGGCGCACTAACTGAACACGTTGCCCCGGTTCCTTGTCTCGAACGGCGTCAGCCAGATTCCCATCCTTCATGTACTCCATCACAAAGAAGCGCTTCCCCTCAACCGATTTCAGGTCTTCTAGGTAAAGGATGTTGGGATGGCCGCCGGAACAAAGAAGTCGCCACCGTTCGGCCTCTTCCCGGAGCCGTGGGGCACCAAGCTCGTCCTGTCGAAAAGGGATCTTGAGCG
>JAPKZC010001022.1:2577-6157 GCA_026394025.1 Candidatus Solibacter sp. | reverse complement strand
TGGGTCGGTCGGCATGCACCAGTGATCGGCCGGCCGAGCTCAGGACTTTAGGATTCTCAGGATGGACGCAGGTCGATGGTGACGGTGGCGCTAGAGGCGGCGCCTACGCGGAACGTGATGGGCACGGACGCGGTACGTGGTACGCCGTCCGGGATGCAAAAGTTGACTTGCGTCACGCCTGCGTAAACGAGGCCGGCGAACGTGGCGAGGCATGGCGCCGCATCGATGCCGCCGACATTGACCGCCCATTGCGCGGCGGGGGCCGGGTAGGGGGTGAGGGTGGGCAGGCGGCCGTCGGCAATCGCCGGCGTGAGAACGCCATCGCCGGTAAGAAAAATGGTCACGACGGAGCCGGGGCCGGGCGGTAGAAAATCGTCCTTACAGGAGAGGACCCCGCCGGCGCTCACGTTCATGGCGAGCGCGACCGCGGGCTGGTTGGGGCAGGTGAAGATGCCCGGCGCCGCAGCCGCCACCGTGACGGAGACCGGCGCGGTCGGCGTGCCCTGGTATTCCACGTGCAGTTGCACCGTTCCGCCGGCCGAGTACGGCACGATGGCACTCACCTGGCCGGCGACGGAGTAGATCATGGGGGCGGGTGTGCCATTGAACAGCACGCGGGTTTCGCCGACGCTGGTGGGAAGTTGGCCGTCGGCATACTGCGCCGCCGCCACTGCGGCCGGGCCGAAACCCGATCCGAAAATAGTGACGATCTCCCCCGGCGCCAAGGCGCCGCCGCGATAGCTGGCGGCATTGACCACGCCATTGGGGGCGATGGTTCCGGCGACCGCCTTGCCGATGTTGACGAACGCCGGCTGGGTATGCGACGCAAGGGTGAGCGGGTAGGTTTTTGTGACGCCGTCGATGGTGACTTCGATATCGTAGTCGCCTAGAAAGGCGCGGGTACGGAATGCGCCATCGGAGGCGGTGACGCCGCGGGTGTCGGTCCACCACTGGCGATAGATCAGGTCGATCCAGGCGTCGTAGTTCGGCTTGGTGGACCAGTCGCGGCGGATCATGGCGGCGGAGGGCTTCCAGTGCGCGCCTTCCCAGAATCCCCAGATCATGAAACCCTTGATGGCGGGATGGCTGAAGCAAACCGTCAGGAAATCGCGGGTGTAGTCGGCCTGCACCTGCTCATCGGCAAGCGAGATATCGAATTCGGTGACCTGCAGGTCTTTGCCGAAGGCGGCAAATCGATTGAGCAGTTCGAACACGCGCGAAGGCGGCGTCAAGTTGGAATCGAAGTGCGATTGCAGGCCGATGCCGTCGATGGGGGCTCCGGCGGCGAGCATGTCCTGGATGATGCGGGCGTAGCCGTTGATGTGTTGCAGGTCGTAGCCGCCGGCTTCGAGGATGCTGTAGTCGTTGATGTAGAGCGTGGCGGCGGGGTCGGCGGCGCGGGCCTGGCGGAACCAGGAGGTCATCTCGGCATCGCCGAGCACGGCCTGGAGATCCTTGTTGTTGTAGGCCTCGTTGAGCACGTCCCATTCTGTGAGCTTGCCTTGGGCATAGGCCATGACGTCGGCGATGTGCTTGTTGACGCGCGTGCGCAGGGCGTTGGCATCGACGGAGTTCGCCTTGAGCATGGCCTGCACGTCGGCGGGCAGGTAGGTGGACCCGGGCCAAAGGACATTGTGGCCGCGGACCATGGCGAACCCATTGGCGGCGAACCAGGGCAGCATGAAGTCGGCCTGGGCGCGTCCATAGCTTTCGAAGGGAGGCCACTTCAAGGCGTTCTCGGTGACCACCTTGTTGAACAGCTTCTTGAGGGCGCCGCGGTAGTTGTCGCCGTCGGCGCCAACCCTCTGGAGGATGTCGCCGGCGACGGCGGTGCCGAAGCCGAAGGCGTGACGATTCATCTTGACGTGCACGGCGGCGCCGGGGATCGGTCTACCGCTGTCATCCCTGGCAATGACGGCGAGATCGGCCCTGCGGTAGCGGTCAATGCGCGCGGCGGGGGCGGCGCGCCACGGGGCATCGGCGGCGCGTTCTGCGTAGGGCCAGGTGGAGAGCCCGAGTTGGGTGAATGCGATGCCCGGACCGTAGTCCAGAATACTAATCCCGCCGATCTCGATTTCCTGGTTGGGGAAGGTGGCCCAGAAGCTGAAATTGTAGGCGTTGGCCAGGTAGGTTTCGGCGATGGTGAAGGGGACCTCGAACTTCTGCCAATCGGGCCCGGCGGCCGCGGTGTAGGTGACGGATTTGGTATAGGGCGAATCGTTGCGCTCCAGGACGAAGCTGGTGAGTCCGCGGCCGTCGGGCGCGGTGATGGCGCGCATCCAGAAGGTGACGGCGACGACATCGTCCTTGCGCGCGGCCAGGGTGGAGAAGCAGCGCGAGCGGATGTCCCAGGCGTTGGCAGTGGGGGAGACGGCGGCAGTCTTGACGTGCAGCGCGCGGGCGAAGGGCATGCCGTCGACGGTGACGGTGGAGAGGGTTCCGCCGGCGGCGGCGCCATCGAAGCGGTTGAAGCAGGCAAGGGGATCGCCGGAGACCAGAGGCGCAGGATCGGCCAACGCGGCAGCGGCCCCCAGGAGAGTGGCGAGAATGGCGCGGGCAAGCATAAGAACTACTATGGTAGCGGTTGGCCGCCCGCGCCCGCGCGGCGGCGGGATCAGGCGAACCGGCCGGCGATCCACGGGCGGTCAGAACAGGCCGCGGGCGTTGAGATGCTCGGTGTATTTTTTGTCGGAGCCAAGCACGTGCCGGCACAGCCATTCCTTCAGGTGGTCCAGGACTTGCACGCTCATGGCCGCCTCGCCGGAAGCAAGCTGAATCTGAAGCCTGCCCAGTTCCGCGGTGAATTGCCGGTGCTCCAGGGCGTGCATGTCCCGCCGCGGGAAATCGTAGGCAATCAACACCGCCTCTTCGGTGGCGAAGTGCTCCCGGGTGTAGTCGGCCAGGTCGGACAGGATGCCCGCCATTTCCTGCATGGCCTGGCCCTCGCCCATCGCCGTTTGAAGGCGGGCGATCAGCGCCACAAGACGCTGGTGTTGCACGTCGAATAGCTTCACATTCACGCTGAACTTTTCGTCCCAGCCGCGTACGTCGTGGTTGACATCCATATTTGGCTTATCGGCCGGGAGCGAGTTTCCCGCCAGTGAGGCACGGGGCGGCTGCCCGCGACGGCCTCTATGCGCCCGGGGCAAAGCCGGCAACTGCACAGCGGATGGCGCGGCGGGGAGCCACGCCGGGCAGGAGTGCGATGCGCAGGCCTTGTGTACGGTGGGCAGGAAAAAGGGAGGAGCGGCGCGGAAGGCGAGCGAAGACGAGCGGCCGCCGACCATGAAGAGACTGGGCTCGGAATTCCGGAAAGATGGCGCTCTACTGCGATCTGAAGGGCTGGTAGAATTGAGTTCTTCCACATGCCATCCAGCCCTCCAGCAGCCCTGCCGAACTGGCTCCGGCCGGCGATTCTGGCGCTCGCCGCGATTCTACTGATGGCCTGCTTCTCCACCGAAGTGGCCGACTCCGACACCTGGCTGCACCTGGAAACCGGTAAGTACGTGGTGGAGCACCAGCGGATTCCGAATCCCGATCCGTTCAGTTTCACCACCTACCTGGGCAAGCCGCTGCCCGG
>JAPKZC010001022.1:0-2542 GCA_026394025.1 Candidatus Solibacter sp. | reverse complement strand
GCTGCCCGGCGAGGAAACCGTGCGCGCCTTCAACCTGACGCACTCGTGGCTGGGGCAGACCATCATCTACCTGGCGTACGCCGCCGGGGGATTCGGCGGCATGGTGCTGTTGCGCGCCGGCTTAATGACAGCCTTCTGTGCCCTGGCGGGGCTCTGGACCTGGCGCCGCTCGCGGAGCTTTTATGGCGCCCTGGCGGCGGCCTTCGTCACGGGATTTATCGCGTCGTATTTCAGCTCTGACCGCCCGTACCAGATCACCTACGTGTTGATTGTGTCGACCATCCTGATTCTGGAATACGGGCGGTTTCTGTGGCTGCTGCCGCCACTGTTTCTGTTCTGGGCCAACTGCCACGGCGGGTTCTTCATGGGCTTTGTGGTGCTGGGTATTTACTGCGCCGAATCACTCTGGCAGCGCTGGTGCGGCGCGCCCGACGCGGGCGAGCGGCGCCTGTGGCTGGTGACCGCGGTGTGTGTGCCGGCGGCGTTTCTCAACCCCAACGGATTCCTAACGCTATACATCCTGCTGGCCTACAAACAGAGCAGCCTGACCAGCACGATTTACGAATGGCAGAAGCCCGCGCTCTGGCCTCCATCGCTGCTCAATCTGCTGCTGCTCGGCGCGGTGGCGATACTGGTGTGGCAGAGGCGCCGGACGCGCCTGGCGGATTGGCTACTGCTCGCACTGTTCGGAGCGGCCTATCTCTCCGCGGTACGCAATTCCAACCTGGTTGGACTAGTGGCGCCCGTGATGATTTCCAGTTACCTGCCCTGGAAGCGCGCCCTGCCGCGCTGGACGGAATGGGCGGCCGCCCTGCTGCTGGTGGCCGCCATCGCAATCCCCTTTGCAGGCGGGCGGGCCTTCCAAATGCGCCATGCGGAGTGGAAATATCCCGTCGGGGCGGCCAATTTTCTGCTGGCGCACCAGGTGACGCAGCCCATGTTCCACAGCTTCGACAAGGGCGGGTACCTGGTGTGGCGCTGCTGGCCGGAACAGCGTTCGTTCATCGATGGGCGCGGCCTCAATGAAACGGCCTTCGCGGATTACCAGCGGATCGTAAAGTACTTGCCGGGCACGCGGGAGCTGCTGGACCGGTACGGCATTCAAGTGGTGGTGATGAACGCCTTCGAAGCGAATTCGGGGAGCACGTACGTGCTGCCATTGGCGCTGGCGGACCCGGTGGAGAAGGAATGGAAGATGGTTTTCGCGGACGCGGGCGCCACGGTCTTCATGCGGCACCCGCCGCCCGGCGTGGAGGCGCTGCCGCCGGCGCGGATCTTCGCGAGCATGGAGGCGCAATGCCAGGCGATTCTGGACCACGACCCGGCGCGTCCGCGCTGCGCGCGCAGTTTGGCGAATCTGTTTCGGAACAGCCGCGATCTGGCGCGCGCCCGCCGCTGGATGGGCCTGTATCTGGACCACCGGCCGGACCGGAACCCCGCTGACGATGCTTTCTACGAGCAACTGCCAGCAGGGGGACAGTGAGTTTCGTGATAGAATTCAAACGTCCCCTCCCTCGTAAGTTCAACGACAAAGGTTATTCTCAAAAAGCATAAGTCTATGCAGAAGCAGGAACCCAAGCGAGTCCTGGCGGTGGTAAGCGATTTGTTTTTCTCCGTCAAGCTGAGCGAAGCGGCCAAGCGCAATGGTCTGGCGCTGGAGTTTGTGAAAGAAGGCAGCGAAGTACTGGAGAAGGCCAAGACGAAGCCGGCGCTGATCGTCTTCGATCTCAATTTCGAGACCGTGTCGCCGCTGGCGCTGATCGCCAAACTGAAGGGCAATGCGGAGACCAAAGGCATCAGCCTGATCGGCTACCTTTCGCACATCCAGGGTGAACTGAAGGTCCAGGCACAGGAAGCGGGCTGCGACATGGTGCTGGCGCGGTCGGCGCTATCCCTGAATATGCTGCAAATCTTCAAACGCCATTCCGGCATCTGACCGGCGCGGCCTTTCAGATGGTCACCACCGGACACGACGCTTCCCTGACGATGGCATAGGCGTTGGTCGGCAGATGTCCGTGGGCGCGCGGCGTACTGCCGCGGCCAATCACCAGCAGATCGGCATTCATGGTCTCGGCGGCGGCGGCAACCACCACGGGTGGTTCGCCGGCTTCAATCGCGACCGACGCCTCGATCCCCATTTCCTGGCGCAGGAAGGTAATGCGCTCAATGGCGGTCTTGGTCAACTGAGTGCGCCAATCGGGATCGAAGTAGAAGCCGCCCAAACGTGTGGCTGACGCCGGAATGGCGTGGACCACGGACAACTGGGCGCCGAACTCGCGGGCGAACCCGGCGGCCCAAGACAACACTTCGCGGCTGTGCAGACCGAGATCGATGGCGCAGACGATGTTGTGGAAGTGGAGCGAACTGTAGTCCGGCGCGCGCTCCATGTGGGGGCCAGTCCATACCGGACAGATGGCGTCGTGGAGCACCTTGGCGGTGACGGAGCCCAGCAGGAAGCGGCGGAACGGTCCGTATCCGTGGGTGGGCATTACGATAAGGTCGCACTTCTCGGTGGAAGCGAACTCGACGATGATTTGAGTCG
>JAPKZC010001154.1 GCA_026394025.1 Candidatus Solibacter sp. | reverse complement strand
GCGTCGCGCATCCAGTTCACCGTCGGCCATTGGATCTTCCTGCGCCGAGCCGTCGGTCTGGGGGATCAACCGGCGGTTCACTTCGGCTAGCGTATAGCCGGCGCCACCGCGCTGCCGCATCACCACTGCCAGGATTCGCTGCGGCACGCCGGTCGCCTGACGAGGGCGCATCAGCAGCAGTGCATCGGCGCGGCCGTCACCGTTGAAGTCGGCGACCTTGTGTTGCTCGATAACCCAGCCCTCGGGAACGAACTGGGCTGGCTGCGCAGCGCGGGCGGGCAGTTGCACGGCCGGCGGAGGCGCCACCGGCGCCGGCACAGGGGCCTGTCCCGCGGCGAGCATTTGCAGGACCGCAGCCGAGGCCAGCCTGACGCAGCGATAGAGACTGGGCATCGTTTTCTAGCCGGAGGTCCGGATCACTCGGGCCAAATGTCCAACGCGCGCAACGTGGCAGCGCGCCGTTCCGCCAGGCCAAGCATGGCCGGGCCATTGATATTCTGCGTAATGCCTTCGAGGTCGCCCACATCGGCCAGGGCCGAGCAACCGGTAGCATCCCAATACGCGAACGCCACCCGCGCCGCTCCGGCCGGCTCACGCACCTGGTCGGGATTGTTCACCAGGTCCAACCCCACCTTGTTGCCGATTCTCTGGTAATTGGTGCGCCCGGTGAGTTGCATGTAGCCCGAGCCGCGATACCGCCAGCCGTCGCCGCTCGCCTCGTCGCCGTTGCCCAGACGGTTCGAATAGACCCGGTTGGCGATCGCCTGAGGCCCTTTGGCGATCAGCGCTTTGGCGTCCTCGGTGCCCTTGACGGCCGAGAACACCGCATCGAGACGCTCGGGGTTCTTGTAGTTGAGGTTTTCTTCCATCACCGTGAAACCGGCGCTTTCCACAAATACTTGGCCCAGGAAATGAGCCACGCGGCGCGGCGTGTTCACGGTGCTCGCCTGCCGCGCCGCTTCCAGCACGGCGGCCTGCGTCTCAGCATCCTTGATGTGCAAAGCGAACTGGCGCAGTTTGTCCGCAGTGATCATACCTTAGCCCTCCTTAAAGATAGCCCCTACCACGGGCAGTATATGTGGCGCGCCGCGCGGAAGTCAAGTGGACGAAACCCGGTGCCGCCCGGTGCGGGTCCATATCTCCAGTCGCCGGACCGCGCCAACGCTGTGTGTGGCCAAACTCTCGTAATGCAGTGGAATCAACAGGTTGCGAAGAACACGAATGGTAGACGGATCGACGGGTTTACTTGGCGTGATGGAATGTGGGTTCGATCCGTTGCTCATAGATCAACTTCCCTGCCCCCGCGTTTCGGCCATCGTTGGCCGCGAGAAGATCAGAATACACCGCGAGGTCGGGAAGCAAACTGCTCCGCCGTCTATAGTCGTGCCGGCCGTTCGCGTGGTGGTGAATCTGTCTGAAAGTCGGGGGCTGCAAACAAGGATCCCTTTGCTGGAAAGGTTCCTGGCCTGTGGATTTCCAATTTCGCCGAAGTTGGATCCAGTGCCTCAGATCTGACCATCCAAGCGCCTCCAAAAAGGAAGTCACGCTGACGCGAAAGGAGCTTTGACTTCGGAATTCAAGCGTCGATTGTCAGCGCCGGTTTGAAATTGATTATTCCGGCGCTGACAGCCCCCTCAGATTACCCAGCCAGCCGACAAACCCGCCGTGGCGCCGGCGTTGCTCGACATGGGGAGCCATGTACGCGACAGATGGAGGCTGCGAGTTCGAATGCAGCTCGCTGGATCCTGATTAGCCAGTATAGAACACTAAGATTAGGGTGCGGTCCGATGCCCTGGAGAAAGAAAGCCAGAGATTGAAGGGCGTTCATGATACGCCCTGAAAAGTCGCTGCGAATATTCG